>NZ_JBFRDK010000100.1:0-23534 GCF_052113545.1 Paenibacillus sp. TAF43_2 | reverse complement strand
ATTAAAAATATTGTACTGGAGGATTCATCGATGGGCAAACTACAAAACAAGGTAGCTGTGATTACTGGGGGAGCATCCGGAATCGGTGCGGCTACAGCACGTTTATTCGTTTTAGAAGGAGCCAAAGTGGTTCTTGTTGATTTAAATGAAGAAAAAGGAAAGGCGTTCGAGAACGAGTTAAAGGCGCTTAATGCTGAAGCACTATTTGTTAAAGCAAATATTACAAGTGAAGAAGAAGTCGCCAATATCTTCAAACAAACCGTTGAAGCTTTCGGCAAAGTGGATGTTGTATTCAACAATGCAGGGATTGGGCGCGTTCATCCTTCGCATGATTTGGAGTACTCCGAGTGGCGCAACACAGTAAATGTCGACTTGGATGGCGTCTTCCTGGTAGCACGTGAAGCCATCCGCGAAATGTTAAAAATAGGCGGAGGTACGATAGTGAATACGGCGTCTATGTACGGCTGGGTTGGTTCGCCCGGCTCGGCAGCGTATAATGCTGCAAAAGGCGGCGTGATTAATTTGACTCGCTCTCTTGCTCTTGAATATGCAGAACAAAATATCCGCATTAACTCATTATGCCCAGGGTTCATTGACACACCCATTATTCCCGAAGAAAGTAAACAAGCATTAGCCGGGCTCACTCCGATGAAGCGCCTCGGTAAAGCGGAAGAAATGGCAAAAGCTGTACTTTTCATGGCATGCGATGACTCTTCTTTTATGACTGGAAATAGCTTAACCGTTGATGGTGGATATACAGCTCAATAACAGTTCTAAACATGCAGTGATTAGCTTGACCAAAGCTTCAAGCTCAAAAATGGAAAATTAGTAGAAAGATATATAGTATGTAATTTGGAGTACATCGCTCATGTGGCGATGTACTCTTTTGCGTTGTGCTCAGGAGTATCGAAGCCAACGCGCAGTCAACGAATGGGGTGAATGTGCTTACAAAAAGGTAACGTTTATTTTGGGGAACTTTGTATTCTACATTCTGGCACCCACGTCACGCCAGAGAAGCATCGGGAATATCCCTCGAGTGGTCCGAAAATCGGGAGAGTCGACAAGGGGCTAATTCACTCCTTGATTCCTTATCGATTATTTCACTTGCAGCCAGATGCGCAATCAACGGCGCCAGTGTAATCGCAGAATGCATCACCGTCAGATAAAGTCCCTTTATGTGATCGTGGAAGCCCACAATCGGATAGCCGTCTTCAGGCATGGGTCTCATCCCGACCTTTATGCTTTCCAGTTCCAGTTGATTCCCATCCTTCAGACTGCGACGCAGCGTGTCGAACGCTCGCTTACCGACCGCCTCGGGTCCGTTTTCCTCCGACTCGTCGATATAATCTTCCGCAGCCAGCAGTATATGATCTGTCAGTTGACGCGCTTCCAATTGCGCATTTGAGATTAATGTGCGTATCAATTTATTCGTCGTTTTCATCTGAATTAGAATGGACGGCGACGACGTTACCGGCACGTGACAACCTAAGGGGTCGCAAAGTTCGGGTATGGCTGTACCTGCGGCCAATACCACGACATCCGACTCCAGAAAACCATTGGACGTATGGACGCCGACTAAGCGGGAATCTTCTTGCTGCAGCTGTGTAACGTTAGTGCCGAACTGAATCTTTGCTCCGTACTCCCGCGCTTTGCTGAGCAACAGCTCAGTTACCCCTATAGGGTCTACCGCACCTTCTTCGCTAACAAAGATCGCTTCATTCGGATATTCCTTTAGAATCGGCTACAATGCCTCAAGCTGCTCTCGGTTTAATTTTTGAAAGTGGAGTTCCTCCCTTAGGGGCACAGACGTAATAACATATTCAGGCAGCTGGAGTAATTGGAGTTCTGTAGAGGGGAATCTGTTTGTTTTGGGGATACAGCACTCATCGATTTTCGTGAAAACGGTTCCAAAAGGCTAAGAATGACTGGAAAAGTTTAAAAATGTCTCACTACATACTAGGTTACTCATACGGTAAGCTAATAGTAGTCCTTATATTTACAGCTCTTCCATTATGAATACTTAGGGGTGATGTTGGAATCCTCTTCGCTGTCTGGTTGCCAAGCAAGCTAATGGTATAAGCCGAACCTAAGAAATGGGAGGTAACAATTATGCGTAAAAGGTTTTTAAGTTTGTTTTTGTCAGCAACGATGCTGCTGTCCGTCCTTATCGGATTCAATCCCTCTACATCAGCCGCGGATCCAATCATCAGTTCTGGAAATCCCATTTTTACTAGTATTTTCACCGCCGATCCTTCTGCTCGTGTGTGGAATGACGGACGTATTTATGTATACGCCTCACACGATATCTTTCCTTCCAGAGGAAGCGATTTGATGGATAAATATCACGTCTTCTCGTCGGACAATATGGTCGACTGGGTGGACGAAGGAGAGATTCTGAGCGCGGACGATGTGCCGTGGGGACGGCCGGAAGGAGGCTTTATGTGGGCTCCGGATGCCGCATACAAGAACGGAACCTACTACTTCTATTTTCCGCATCCTAGCGACACGAATTGGAATAGCTCTTGGAAGATTGGCGTGGCAACAAGCGACAAGCCTGCTGAAGATTTCGAGGTTCAAGGGTATATACAGGGGCTTCCTGGCAGTAATTTAATTGATCCTAACGTATTCCGCGACGACAACGGAACCTATTACCTGTATGCCGGGGGAGGAGGTACCAGCTACGGGATGAAGCTTGGTGGCGACATGGTGTCGATAGATGGTCCCGTCAAGCAGTTCACCGAGCTGGAGGATTTCCACGAGGCTACTTGGGTGTTTAAGCGGGGAAGCGTTTATTATTTAATGTACTCCGATAATAATCCTGGCGCGAACCGGATGCGGTATGCAACCAGCAGCAATCCTCTTGGACCATGGACCAACCGCGGCGTCATACTTGATCCGGTATTCGGCAGTGAAACTTCGCATGGGTCCGTTGTGGAATACAAGGGGAACTGGTATATGTTTTATCATAATGCGAAAATTTCCTCTAACGGTACGCTGCGTTCCGTCGCTGTGGATCGGTTGTATTTCAATTCCGACGGGACAATCCAAAAAGTCATACAGACGTCCGAAGGTGTACCGGCTGTTGGACCGCGCTCCACCGCTACCGAGGTCAAGTACTACGATTTGATTAACGAAAGCTTTGACGCATATACACAGAAAACGGAGTATGCCATGAACATGAGCAACGTATCCATAGGAGGAGGGGCGACCCGATCGGGTGCAAATGTTGAAAATATGCATACGCAAGGCTCCTACATTCAGTTGAATGGAATCAACGGCGGCGCAGGCGGAAAGGCTCTTCTTACCGTGCTCTATTCTTCCGGGGACAGCGGGTCAGCCTTTAAGGTAGATGCGAGCGGCGACACGGCCGGAGACGGTTATTTTCTTTCTCTGCCTGGCACGGGAGGGTGGGGCAATTATACCGGTCGAACCAATCGTCTAATCGATTTGAATTCGGGCACGAACAATCAAATCCGGCTAGGCGGCGGTATGGGAGGAGTTAACGTATCGCGCGTCATCGTATCCTTGATCCCGCAAACGACGCAGGAAGCTGAATATCCGATGAGCGCAGCTAACGTGTCCGTAGGGGGAGGGGCGACGAAGTCGGGTGGAAATATTGAAAATATGCATATCCTAGGCTCCTATTTCGAGCTGACTGGGGTTGCCGGTGGTACGGGCGGCCAGAAGCTTTTAACCGTGGTTTATGCTTCAGCGGACGCCCAAACAACCTTTAAAGTGAACGCCAGCGGCGACCAGTCGGGGAACGGCTATTCGCTTACCTTGCCTGGCACGGGAGGCTGGAGTTCCTACACAGGTCGGGCCAGCCGCATCATCGATTTGAATACAGGCAACAGCAACGTTATTCGGGTGAGCGGCGGCATGGGCGGAGCTAACGTGAGCCGAGTCATCGTCTCGTCGATTCCGTAAACAGGAGTCCGCTAAAATAACAAAATAATTGCTTAATCAATAAGCAGGATGGGGGCTGTGACAGGTTACTGGTTGGTGACCTGTTTCGGCCCTCTTTGGGCTTTCCGTTCAACAGGTTGCAAACAAAGCGAGAAGTGAGTAGTCGCATAAGGTTCGGAGTCAGCCATAGTTTAGCAGTCGGGTCAGGTGGTTGTTGAACGCTTGTCGCTACTGCTTCCGTCCATTCACGAACAGGCGCAAAGCTACGCTATATCAAATTTTTGACCACCCGAATACCGGTTGCAAAATCTTGCGAATATAATAAGCCATTATCGTCATTGGGGTCCAAGAGCTGCGCTTGTTCTGGATGTATTGATCGTTGATAATATAAGTCCGAGTGGAAGTAGGGCTCTTCAGACCAAACATTTCCCACTTCGCCGGATCATTCGAACCTTCGAGTCTTACAAGCATATTCTCCGACTCACTATTTATTTTAGCCGGAATTTGCTCGTAGGCTTGGGCGATTTGCACATGAAATTCGTCGATCGGATTGCGGCTAGCAAGGCTCTCCAAGTGGATGCCTTCGCGAATGTAAGAAACGTATGCCAGATGGTCAGCCCAGAACTCGTCGATATAAAAAAGTCGTACCCGCTGCTCAGAAGGGCTCATCGGCTTCTCGCCTTTCAGAATTCCGAGCCTCTCCTCGTATAGAATTCGCCTCTGATCCTCCACCATATCCGAATAACAGTTCAGTTCCTGGCGGATATGAAAGTTTTGCCCCATAGCAACTCGTTGAATATGCGCGATTTTGCTGCGGAGCCCCGGCTTTTCGAGAGCCTCATCCTGCCTCAGATTGCGAAACGCTTTATCGATGCCGAACTGAAGCAGCAACTCGTCCTCCAAGCTTACGAAAATGACGGAAGCTCCCGGGTCGCCTTGGCGGCCAGAACGCCCGCGCAGTTGGTCGTCGATCCGAACGCTTTCGTTCACATGTGTGCCAATCACGTACAACCCACCCAGCTTGGCGACAGCTTCTGCTTGCGTCGGGTTGCCGCCGCCGAGCMGAATGTCGACGCCCCGCCCTGCCATATTCGTAGACACCGTCACGGCGCCAATTTCTCCTGCTTTGGCTATGATCTCGGCTTCTTTTGCGTCGTTTTTTGCATTCAGAACATGGCAAGGTACATCGGCAACCGCTAGCGCCTTCGCCAGCATGTCAGACTCCTCGACGCTTGACGTACCAATGAGAATCGGACGCCCCGTCGCATGAACGGAAAAGATTTCTTTTACAAGTGCCTTGAGTTTGGCTTCTTTATGTGTATAAATCCGGTACGGATGGTCGATCCGTATGTTCGGCCGGTTCGGCGCAATTTGTACGACCTGCAGCGCATAAATATCTTCGAATTCCATTGCGGAAGCGTGCGCGGTAGCTGTCATTCCGCAAATCTTCGGATATAGACTAAGGAAGTGTTGAAGGGTGATCGTCCCGAGAATCTCCCCGCCGGATATTGACTGCAGCCCTTCTTTGGCCGCAAGTGCAGCTTGGAGCCCGTCCGGCAGATGCCTGTTCTCCGCGACGCGGCCGGTATATTCGTCGATCAGCTCGATTTTACCGTTCCGGACGATATAATCGACGTCTTTTTTCAATAACAATTCCACATGCAGCGCGCAATTTAATGACGTTAACAAATGACTATTATGGCTATCGTACAAATTGCCGCATCCGAGCAGCGACTCCGCTTTCGCAGAGCCTGCTTCATTTAAATATACGTTCCGCTCAAACTCGTCGAAGTCGTAATGCTCTACTTGCTCGAGGTGCCGAGCTACTTCTGCGAAACGAATGCCGTCGTTGCTGGAAGAGCTTGACTCGCCTGCGATGACTAGCGGCACCCGCGCTTCGTCGAGAAGCAATGAATCCGCTTCGTCGACGATGACATAGTGAAAAGGACGATGTACGGTATCGGCTTCATTGAGTGCGATCGTGTCTCGCAAATAATCGAATCCCGCCTCTTTGGCCGTAACATAGGTTATATCCGCGGCGTACGCTTCACGTTTCTCGGACAGGTTCATGTCCGCTTGAACCGATTTTATAGTTAACCCTAGGAAACGATAGATCGGGCCCATCCACTCCGCATCTCGATTTGCCAAATAATCGTTGAAAGTCAACACATGAACGCCTTCGCCGGTTAGCGCATTTAGATAAGCAGGCATAACAGCAGAGAGCGTTTTTCCTTCACCGGTATGCTGCTCGATCAAAAAACTCTCGTGAAGAGCGATGGCAGCCATGATCTGGACATCGTAAGGAAGTAATCCGAGTGTTCTCTTCGCTGTCTCACAGACTAACGCATAGGCATCGACAAGCAGCTCATCCAAAGGCGTACCCGATTTTGCTTTCTCTCTCAGCCGGAGGGATTCCTCTTGAAGCTGCCCATCGTCCCATGCTTCCAAATTCCGTTTCCTAATGAGCTCCACTTTGTCCTGATAGACTTGCAGCTTATGCTGGGTATCGCGCTCTTTGAATTTTTGCATCAACTTGCCGGCTATATTCATAGAAATTGGATCTCCCCTCGGTAGAAATTCGATTAGTCATGGATAATATTTGTGCTGATCTGTCACCTAATAGGTCTAAATCCACTTCATATAAGCAAAACCATATACTGCACTTACCGTCATCACCGTACTCTAAAAAGCAAAGCTGACCGCTACGAGGGGAACTTTCTAGTTGTTGGTTAGAAATTATTGTAATTTGTGCATGGCAAAATGTAAACCATATACTGCATTTTAGAAGACACCATAGTCATTGATAAGCAAAAAGATGACGACAATAGGTTCGTCACAGTATGAGATGGCTTGCGATCTAATTGCAGAGGATATGAGAAGCAGATGGGGGAAGAGTTCTCAGTAAAAGGTTTATAAGAAAATATAATCGACTTTGGCGGCAGTAACTAGCTGGAGTGACTGGACTTCGGTGATGGTGGTGTGGTTGCGATGGAGGAAGAGTAATAGTTGAGAGGCTTTTAACAGTATGTACAATTTGAATACATCGTCTGCGATGTATTTTATAAAGTTAGAATCAATACGGGATTAACACTAGCTCCACAAAACCTAGCCCCCTTGTAGAGGGGGCTAGGTAAGAGGCACAACTCTTAAAACTTGGTTAAATCGTTATTTTACTGTACGGATTCGCCAACGGCTGAAAGAACTCTACCAACAAAGGTTGGTGTTCCCCAAATGATATAACGTCCTTTTTTCTCTGTATCATCAAAAAAGTATTGGAACTTCGCTTTTCCTCGAGTAGGGTCCGGTTGATTCATATACGACATGATGATTTCAGAGATTTTAACCGCTTCTTGGTTTTCAACGTAACAGTCAAGCACAGTACATACTTGAAGTTTTCCTTCAACCCCACTGTCTTTTCCGTCAATGAAACCTTGAATGTCGTTCATGGCTTCTGATTTTAACTCATCAACCTTACTGCCAATAAACATTTCTGCATCCTCCTTTCTAATTCTCCATTCGCCTCCAACTTTTGTTGCTTTTAGTTGGTTGTCTCGGATGTATCTTCTGATCGTTCTAGGATGCATGTCGAGCATTTGGGCTAATTGATCGACTGTTAGTAAATCTGCCATTTAAACACCTCCTTCGTCCGTATAGTTACATATTATTACCTTTAGTTCGTTTTGTAAATACATATATGTAACGAAAAGGAATTTTTTTTGGGAACTGTGAAAAAATGAGACCACCCGTTGGGATGGCCTCTGATCAACGAACTTGCAGTTGCAGGTAACAAGTATTCGAGAAATCCGTCCATGGAGTAGTAGGAGATGCTGGGTTCTTAGTGGAATTAAACTTGAATGCGGAATAAGAGATTAAGAACTCGTACTTTCTCTAAACCTTTTGGTGATTTTCCATCAGTTGGGATGAACTGCATAAGTCATGTTAAATGAAGGGGGCAACGATTTATTATGCTAGGCAAATGCATAGGCATTGGCTCCAGTTGTGAGGTGCATGAGTGGGGCGAAGACGGAAAAGTAGTAAAGTTGTTTCATGCTGGCACGCCATTGGAAGCTGTTCAGCTCGAATATCGGAACAGTTCTGCTGCTTGGGCAAGCGGACTACCGGCAGCGCGCCCGTTCGAGCAAGTCGTGTGGGATAACCGCCTTGGTATCGTCTTCGAGAAAGTAGTTGGATCGACATTCGTGAATCGTTTTTTTGAACAACTGCATGCTTTTCATGAAATTGATTTTGACGATGTAGACAGCGATTTAAGGAAATTTGCTCGCGTCCTGTATAACATTCATAAAGGAGACATCAGCGGGATTGTTACTGAGCAAAAGGAGCATCTGAAGGTAATCATCGGTAGACCCTCCGTGCTGACGGAAGACGAAATAACTGCCCTACATGCTTATGTGGATCAGTTGCCTAATAAACGAATGCTATGCCACGGCGACACGAACGTCAATAATCTCATTTTGCGAGAAGGTATACCAGTTATGATTGATTGGATGCATACCGTAATCGGCAACCCGGCGGCGGATATTGCGGAAGTATGCGTGACGATCCTGTATGCTGTGTTGCCCCCAGAAACGCCGCCTGACGTTAACGCATTCTTTGAATTCTCGCGGCAGACAGCTTACCGTATATTCGTCGATGAATATTGCAAGCTGTCTGGCGTGACAGAAGATGAAATATTCCCTTGGTACGTTCCAGTCGCCGCTCGTCAGCTCGCATCGGGCGCTTTATCAGACGTACAAGCGGAAAAGCTTGTTGCTTTGATTAGGGATAATCTCAGTATCGTGCTTTAGTGAAGAGGGCTGTAACAGGTTAAGGACAAGTTTACGATCTGAAGTCATTTTCAGAGCATGACTGCAAGCTAGAGTGTTATTATTCTACTGGCTGACAATACACCTGTATAAAATATTGCAGAAAATTATGGTAATATAGTTCTGATAGATTACCATTTTAATTTATGGAGGCGCTTACTTATGGACCAACAGTTGCAGCAAGAGGGGTACTTCGGGGAATTCGGAGGCAGCTTCGTTCCACCGGAATTGCAGGAAGTGCTAAACTATTTGAGCGAGCAATTTTACAAGTTCAGGGAAGATCCGGACTTTCAGGAAGAGCTCAGCTATTACCTGCGTGAATATGTTGGCCGCAAGAGCCCGCTGACGTATGCGGAGAGGCTGTCCAAATCGTGGGGAGGACCCAAGATCTACTTAAAGCGCGAAGATCTGAACCATACTGGTGCGCATAAGATCAACAACGCCATTGGACAGATTCTGCTGGCTAAGCGAATGGGCGCCAAGCGGATTATCGCCGAGACTGGTGCGGGTCAGCACGGAGTTGCGACTGCTACGGCCTGCGCAATGTTTAATATGGAATGCGTCATCTATATGGGAGCTGAAGATATGCGCCGCCAGGCGCTCAACGTGTTCCGGATGGAACTGCTCGGTGCTACTGTTGTGCCGGTTGATAAGGGGCAGGGTCGACTGAAGGACGCGGTGGACGAAGCGCTGGGCGATCTGGTTCGCAATTATAAAAATACATTTTATTTGCTCGGTTCTGCGGTTGGTCCACATCCGTTTCCGACGATGGTCAAGCATTTTCAGGCGGTCATCAGTGAAGAGTCGAAGCAGCAGATTTTGGAGAAGGAAGGTCGTTTGCCTGATGTGGTAGTAGCCTGTGCGGGCGGTGGCAGCAATGCGATTGGAGCGTTCGCTCATTACATCGACGAGCCGAGCGTTCGCTTAATCGGCGTTGAACCCGATCAAGCACCGACTTTAACGGAAGGCGTTCCGGGCATGATTCACGGCTTCAAATGCTTGGTACTGCTGGACGAAGAAGGAGAGCCGCGGAAGACGTATTCGATCGCCGCGGGGCTCGATTATCCGGGTATAGGGCCGGAGCATAGCCACTTGAAGGTGACAGGGCGCGCCGAATATGCGACGGTTACCAATCAGGAAGTGCTGGAAGCGTTCCAAGAACTTTCTCGTACGGAAGGAATTATTCCTGCACTGGAGAGTGCGCACGCAGTTGCCTATGCCAAGAAGCTGGCGCCAACGATGGATCAAGATCAAATCCTGATCATTAACCTTTCCGGACGTGGAGACAAAGATGTCGAGCAAGTATTTCAGATGATTAAATAATAACAACCGTCGGCTGCATCTATGTAAGATCGGGTGCGGCACAAACAATCAAGATTATAACGATGATCTAGAATTTGGAATATCAGACCGGGAGCCTCCTAAGTGGAGAGACTCCCGGTCTTTGTTATATAATTGGCAGAAGCGCTCCATTGAAGATTGGAATCACACCATATACTATAGATATGAAGGCTAATAGACCAATCTAAGGCTAAAGGTTCCATAATGGATTACATAAATGAACGAAAGAGGCGAGTCAAAATGAATAACATCGTGTCGTTGGAATGGCTAAAAGAGAAACTCGGTGAGCCGAAACTCGTCATCGCGGATTGCCGTTTTCGTTTGGACGATCCCGATGCGGGGCTCAGAGCGTACGAAGAGTCGCATATATCGGGAGCTGTTTATATGGATTTGGAGAAGGATCTATCCGGTGAGGTCGAGGAATATGGCGGACGCCATCCGCTTCCCGATATTTTTGCAATGACAGTGACGTTCGCCAGGACGGGCATAAGCAACGATTCGATTGTGGTCGCGTATGACGATCAAGGCGGAGCGATGGCTTCTCGGCTGTGGTGGCTGCTGAAGTATATGGGGCATGAGCAGGTCTATGTGCTGGACAAAGGCTTCTCTGCTTGGATCAATGAAGGGTTGCCTTTATCAACCGAGAAGAAAGTGGTACAGCCTACGACATACCTTGCAACGGTGCAGCACAATATGCTAGTTGAAATGGATGAGGTTAGGGAGCTGCTTGGCAGCGAGGGAGTAACGCTTATCGACTCGCGCGAAGCTCCACGCTACCGCGGAGAGGTCGAGCCGATCGACCGCGTCGCAGGCCACATTCCAGGCGCGATTAATCGTTTCTGGAAAGAGAGTCTAACGGAATCCGGTGGTTGGAAGGACGTCGCCGCTCAAACCGATCGGTTCCATGATCTGGACAAGAACTGCGAGCTGATCGTGTATTGCGGATCAGGCGTCACAGCCACGCCAAACGTCATTGCGCTGCAGGAAGCAGGCTTCACGAAAGTGCGCTTGTATGCAGGAAGCTGGAGTGATTGGATTAGTTTCTCTAACAACCCCATCGCCATCGGGGATGAAGAAGAACGGAAAGAAGGATAGAAGTACCTATTAGATGAATACATCGCCATGCAGTTTGTAAGCTGCGGCGGTGTATTTTTATATCGTGAAGCAACACGAGGTCAACATATGGATTTAGAATGGTGAAATGTATTATTTTCAGAAGCCTAGTGTAAGCTCTTATTCATTCTAAATGCGCAAAGATGCCGGGCTTTTCGCCCGTAATTGGCCAGCTTCTTGGATTAGACAACGTGAGGTTTCTATGATATGGTGTGATTTACAGATAGGCATTCCACTTTCCGAAGTGGGGTGCCTTCCTGTATATTTACGGAGTTTTTACATTAAATGTATAGTGCCGTAATCGGCAGAACATGGAGGTGGTGATGCTATGTTTCGCTCTTTATCCCCAATTGGGGAAGATTCAGCGACTAAGAAACGAGCGCAAAGATCTTTTAATAAAGAGGAGAGAGTTAAGCATGACAACATTTATGCAAGCAGAGAAACGTACACATTTGAATACATCAGGGCTTCGTAATCTACGTAAATCAGGTCGTCTGCCTGGTATTGTGTTTGGTAGGAATGTAGAAAATAAGATGGTTCATATTTCAACGATAGAATTTCATAAGTGGTTGAAGCAAGGTGCATCTGGTTTTATCGATATACAGCTTGACGGGAAAGATTCGGTGACCGTATTGCTTGAGGATCTCCAGCGAGATCCGGTAACGCGTGACTTGATTCATGTTGATTTCCAGCAAGTGCAGAATAACGAAATCGTATGCACAAAGATTCCAGTAAAATTCATAGGCAAGCCAATCGGATTGAAGCAGGGCGGGATTGTACAACTTCAGTCCGAGTTTATTGAGGTAGAAGCATTGCCAAGGCATTTGCCGTCGGTGATAGAATATGATATCAGCGGTATGAATATCGGTGAATCCGTCTATGTGAAGGATTTGGATTTGTCTTCAGAAGTTACACTTATTTCAGGTGAAAACGAGTTTCTCGTATCTGTAGTGAAGCCTTAACTCATCCTATTAGGTTTCAACTATTAAAAACACGTCGTATCTGCAGCTTACCTGCTGGTACGACGTGTTTTTGCGTAATTTGACAACTTCCTCCCGTTCTTAAGGACCATTGACGGCGCTTGCAGATTATCCCCATAATAGAAAAAGGCGTTACATAAATTTACAGTTGGGAGAGGGTAAAATGTCCAAACGCGTGCTTATTCTAACCGGCGACGGTGCAGAGGTTCTGGAGGTTTATTATCCATTCTATCGGTTGAAGGAAGAGGGCTACGAGGCGGTGATCGCTTCGCCGAGAAAGAAGACATTGAATACGGTATGCCACGACTTCATTGAGGGATGGGATACTTATTCGGAGAAGCCAGCTCATCTGCTGCCGTCTGATATAGCCTTTGCGGACGTGGAGCCTGCTGACTACGATGCCTTGATCATCCCAGGCGGACGCGCTCCTGAGTTCATCCGCAACGATCAAGATCTTCCGCGAATTGTCCAGCACTTTCTGGATGCGGACAAGCCTGTAGGCGCGATTTGTCACGGTGCTCAGGTATTCTTGGCACTGCCCGATCGTTCCTACTTCAAAGGCAGAACGTTAACGGCATACAATGCGTGCAAGCTAGAAGTCGAATCGCTCGGCGCAGAATATGCAAGTGAGACACTGCATGTAGACGGAAATTTAGTATCGGGTCACGCATGGCCTGATCTCCCTGGATTTATGCGGGAATTTCTAAATCTGCTTGGCCGGACGTCGAACAAGGAACTAACCTCAACCACGAACTAATTCTTAATACAGCGAATATGCATCGCCTTTCAAGTGTTGGCTTTGCATACGAATAGAAGGAGGAAAAGACACCGTGGGGGTGTCTTTTTTGACATAAGCGCGCCTAGCCAACGACGAGTAGTTGCAGAGAGGCATAACAGTATGAATGATTTGAATACATCACCATGTAGGCCGCGTGCCTTGGGTGATGTATTTTTTTATGCTCCAAGACTACTTGGCCCAGAAGCGCTAAACTATAGTCCTGTTTTTACTTGGCTTGGGTCTGGGACAAAGACTGGGCTTGGGTTAGTTCCTATGGAGGCGGCCCGATTGCTATACTTCTAAACAGACTTACATACTTAGATTAAGGGGTTATTGTCATGGAAACATACTTTAGCAACATTTTAACTACCGGATCAGACGAGGAGAAGGCGCGTGTTCGTTTGGCTAGGCGAGGACTTCTTGTTTTCTTCGCTATGCTCGTCCCACTCTCTATACTTAGTTATGCGTTATTGATGACATCGCCAATTTTTGTCCTACTGCTCATGTGGGCACCGGGCTTGTCCTCTATATTCGCTCGAATCGTGCTTCGTGAAGGGATATCGGATATTTCATTGCGTATTGGAGGGAAGCAAACACTCAAGAAATTGCCGATGATTTTGCTGCTTCCAGTCATCATTGGTTTGTTTGCTTACGGAATAGCCTGGGTGACAGGGCTGGTACAATACGTTACACCGGACACATTCATTAAAGCGCCATCTGCAGTTATATTTGTGGGAACTGTACTTATGCAAATGTTATTTGGCACGATAATAGGTGTGCTCAGCAGTACCGGTGAGGAGCTTGGCTGGAGGGGATATATGCTTACTCGACTAATAGACGCCCGCATTCCTAAACCAGTGCTTACCAGCGGAATGATTTGGGGCTTATGGCATCTTCCCGTCATGCTTGTAGGGAATTATTATTCTGGACCATACCCTGCTTTGTCTGTTGTTTTATTCATGATTTCTGTTACTTCCTTCAGTTATATTCTTAGTCGTTTACGCTTATCAACGGGAAGCGTATGGGCTGCGATTTTCCTGCATGCCTCATGGAATGCTGTGATTCAGGATGCATTCGATTTATTTTCCAGCGGTGAGAATGTGCTGCTGTGGACAGGAGAATCGGGAATATTTGTAGCTCTCGCCTTGTTTATAGCCGCATGGATGACATCAAGAAAACCGCTCGAAATTAGAAGGCTATAAGCGGCGGAGTGATTACAGAAAGAGAGGATAAGGCTTAAAATAGCATAACGACATAACATTTGAATACATCGCCTTCTGAGGTATTTTCCTAGGGCGATGTATTTTAGCGTTTGAAAGCTCATCGCTATATTTTTCAATAAAGCCCTGTCGAAGACAGATCTTTTAAATTATAAACCTTAAATATTATTAAAGGTTTTTTAAGGAATTAGCAAAAGATGATTTAAAGTGCCGTGTTATAATGAAAAACCACAAGAGAGTAAGACAGTACGATTTTGTGTTCGGTATGAGGAGGAATATTGTGAGCATTACAGGTATGTTCAATTACTTACGCTTTCTGGGATTGCCAGTGGTCATTGTGGTTGGAATCGAGCTGCTGCTAATTGCAGGTTATTATACATTCTATTATCGCAAAAGAAGGCGAGAGGAAGAGCACTGGCTGCCTATGAGTAAGCTTATCCTAGGTGCGCTTTTCATCGGTTATATTGTTTTTGTTCTCCAGTTGACCGTTATCGGCCGAGGTACTTCGCATTTCTTGGAAATGAACTTGTATCCTTTCGGTGGTTATATCGAAGCATGGCAAAAATACTCGCTAAGAGAATTTCAGAACGGCATTTTTAACATTTTAATGTTTGTGCCATTGGGGATTTTGCTGCCTTGTTTGAGTTACAAGTTCAGAGCGTTCAAACGGCTTCTTCTTGTTGTTGTATGTGCAACATTAGCTATCGAAACGTATCAGACGCTTACTGGCGCAGGTCTATTTGAGGTTGATGATCTTATTAACAATACACTTGGCGGCATTATGGGCTACCAGTTGTACAGACTTGCTGCTTCTATCATTAAGCACAAAAAAGTTAAGATCAAGAGCCTGCTGGGCAATCTGTCCATACCCATAGCAATCGGTTTGATGTTTTGTGCAATGAGTATCGTCTACAATCAGCAGGAGTTTGGTCAACTAGCCATTAATTCGTATCACAAATGGAATATGAAAGGCGTTGAGCTTAGCACTTCACTCACGTTTAGCCCAAAACCAAATATTGCTGCGGTATACAAAAGAGTCGTGACTAATGATGTAATTGCAGCACTGCTGCGGCAAAAACTAGCATTGACCGAGTTAAGCGTCAAGAAGTGGGGAAGTGATCGTGAAAGTGTGTTAACGAGTAATAGCGGTACACACTTCACTTTATTTCAATCCGAAGAGGGTAACTGGTCGTTAACCGAAAATGATTACGTCCCAGGGCAAGCCTCGCTAACTGATTCGGAATCTATGTTAGAGAAGGCGAAAACGATTGCGCATGATTTGAGCTTGCCTACCGAGAAGGCTGAATTGCGAGGAGTAGATGACGGTGAGTATGCATGGTCACTCTCGCAGATCCCCGGAATGAGCGAGGATTACTGGTCAGGCGATTTCTCCATTGGCCTAAAAGAGGATGGCAGCATCTACGCGATCAATAGCGGAATTAATCACAATCAGTTTGTGCGGACGATGGATCTATTATCTCCAGCCGAAGTATATAAACGCATAGAGGATGGGGAATTTCAGCGGTTGAAAAGAAATGCTTTATTAACAAAGGATGAGCTTGAAATAAAAAAGGGTGACCATCTAGAAATAAAAGGAATAGAACTAACCTATATGTATGATTCAAAAGACTTTTATCGGCCTGTATATCAGGTTAATGGAACATATAATGGTGATCCCAACTGGTTTACCTTGATTGATGCAAAGAATTAAAAAAGCTGATTTGGACTTATTTTATTTTGATCCCATATCCCTGAAAGCACATCTCGGAAGCTCAGCTGGTATTTATAAAAGGGTACCCATACAAACAGACACTTTTAAAAGAGTGTTTAGCGTATGGGTACCTTTTTTAGCTAGAGTGATTAGTGGGCGCAGGCCGTCACGCTCTATTCTTCTCCATCCACGAAACGGTCCAGTCGATCAGGGGTTTTACTTCCATAAATCGCACATCAGCATTTCCTACTTTATGAATTTTCATATTTTTTTGTTGATCATATTCGTTTCCTAATCTGCTAAAATCTTCGTCGTCGACTGCTTGAGTAGAATAAGTAACCCACGTTCTCTTGCCATCAATCATGACTGCACTGCTCTCATCTGCAAATCTTTTAGAAGAAAAATTTACTCTCGTTTCCGCTAAATGCAGGGATGTATTTTTGTCATAGCCAACACCAATTAATAGGACATGTCCATCTAATTTATACAATTTATCTACAGGGGAGTCGCTGCCAAAAATATTACTTAAATCATGTTTCTCTGTTATATATTCCGCGTGTTTCCCTACTGCTGCTATCGACCTTGCCGGGTGATCTGACCTTTTTGCCCCTGGCCACTGTCTAAACATTTCAGCCACGACACCCATACCGATCGCAGGTGTTATTTCTTTATCATATGCAGGCCAGTTTTCTCGAATAATAGGCCACCATTCTATCGGTTCATTCCAATGAACTCCAGTAGAGGGATCAAGGTTTTTCCATGTTTGAGAAGGCATCATCAATGTTCCTTCTTTTCCTACGATTTCAAGAAGTGACCTAATCAATGTTTCAGCCCCGCCTACAACAAATCCCAGACTTTTTAATGAAGTATGTACGAATATCGTTTGCCCTTCCGTTAATCCGCAGTTTTTGAACTGTGTAATTAAATCCTCTTTCGTTAAAATCATTCTCGTTTCTTCGTTTCCAGTCATTGTGCATCCTCCATTTCATTTGGAAAACAAAACAACCCCGCTACAGGTAGCGGGGTTGTCTCTAGCATTGCCAGAAAAGCATAGCCCTTGAATTGCTCAAAATGGAATTATTTTTCAATAGTATACCAACAAAAATGACAGTCTACAATGGTCAGCAGAAAATTAGTTGCAATAGCATTCTATATTTCATATACTGATATTAGTTGCAATGACATACTATTTAAGGGGTGAGAAAACTGAGCGAATATAGGAAGCTGGCTGAGAAGCATGAATCGGAATCTCACGGACAATATATTTCTGCCATCTACCGCCATATGCAAGTCTTGATATCAGCGGAGCTGGCACCTTACCGAATCGGTAGCGGGCAGTATATTTTCCTAATGGCCATAGCATCTCAGCAGCCCATTACTCAAAAAGCTTTAAGCGAGAAGCTGCTTATTGACAAGACGACTACCGCTAAGGCGATTGCAAAGCTAGAAGCAGAAGGATACGTGCGCAGGGAAGTTGATCCCGCGGATAACCGCTATCAGCAGCTTTATTTGACAGAATCGGCACAGGATGTGGTACCGAAAGTACAGGAAGCGTTAGACAGGGTCAAGAGTAGAACCAAGCAGGGGATTTCCGATGAGGATTATGATCTATTTATAAGCCTGTTGAAGGTTGTGCTTAGCAATCTGAGCAGGCAGGATGAAATACTGGAATAAAACATGTCACATAATAGTTGGGATTACCCATGAAATGCTGGATCAAACGAACCTTAGGAGGGCGTAAAGGATGATAGCATATCCGTTTATCGTAGTGGACAACTGCAAGGAGGAAATGAAGTATTATCAAAGCGTTTTTGGCGGCGAGATTGCGATTCTACGAAAGCAAGGGGAAGAGGTACTCAATGCGGACCTGCAGGTGGGGGATGCAATCCTTAAGTTTGCAGATACTCAAGCAGCGAAACCTGCGCTGAAGGGCGATTATGTAAGAGTCTTTCTAAAAATCGAGTCGGAGGAGGCTTACCGAGGGATTTACAATGAATTTGCCTCCAGCGGGACAGTGAATACGGAAATGTACGAAGCTCCATTTAACGGTCTGCTGGCTATCGTTACCGACCGGAACGGCATATGCTGGGTGTTGTCCTTTTATCGAAGCTGATGCTAGATAATCGGGAATGGAACGTTAGTGTTCACTCTGTGGAACGGGAAGAAATCTGCTTTGCCCCAAGCACGGAGTGGCAGGTGCAGGCACAGGGCTATCGGCTATATGTTAATACGGATCTGGCAGCAGAGCTCCGTGCGCAGGATCAGGTTCGAATGACTGTTGGCGATTTAGGTAGACCCGACTGGGCTGCTTTTATCGGAACGGTAGTGGATTGCAGTCCTGATTCCATCCTGCTTTATACGAGTCCCCAATATGAGTCAAGTCTAATGAACACAAGGCAGCTTGAACGCCTATTCTCACCGCTCACTTCTATAGAGGGAGCCCAAAATGTTATTGATAAGCTCGGTTTCTTCCCCCCGTTTCATTACGATGTAATAACGAACGTTCGTATAGAAGTTGCAGAACTGCATGGCAATCAGAAAAACTTGTCTGTAACGATCAGACATACATCCGCAGGTGGGCTGGAGCAGCCTATTGCTTTGTATTTCGAAGACATCCAGCATGAGAAAATAAGCACTGCCGAGGAGTGCAATATCTGTTTGCAGCTGAGTCACACCTATGAAGGCGATCAGATTCGCGTCGAATTGGATGCCGTGTCTGGGTTTGAAGCATCGTTTCTATGCCGAAAAATGAGTGCTCAATTTCACGATGAGAGTAAGAGCTGAGAAGCTTCATAGGCCAGACACTGAAAATACAGTGCATAATGGATCTTTGATTCATATGCGCTGTATTTTTTGATGCCTAAAAAACAAATTTTGTTAAGGTGAGGTCTAATTTTCATAGTTATTATCAAGAGGGATCATGCAGCATAATTTCATGTAACACATTTTCCTTTGCCATACTTTCGCCATGTTCAGGAGCGTTCTGCTCAGACATAATTCAGTTAATAACGTTAGTTTGTTTTATAGCTGTCTTTAAGGAGGAATGGGCATGTTTAATAAAACGGTGGCGCTTCAACCTTTTGCTGATATTTCTGCGTATACGGAGGGTTTCAAGATTGTCTCGGCACAAATTGGCTCCGATGGCTGCATGTATGTTTTGCTCATTAACCAGATCCCTGAACGGGAACGAGGCATGTTCGTCCCAACGACTCAAAAGAAACCATATACCTACAAGGTGCTGCTCGTCGAAAAAGATTATGTTGATGAAGTGGTGTTTGCGGATCAACATTTCAATTATCATTATGTTCAGCCGCTTCATAATCGTCTACTGTTAGTCGGAGCGCGCTGCTCTTACTATGGCGTAGGCAAATATGATCTGAATGCTAAAGTGTGTGATTTTAAAGGAAATACAATTCGAGAATTTTTGCTTGGAGACGGCATTCAAAGTGTTCAGGTGACGGAGAAAGGGATTATTTGGACCAGTTATTTCGACGAAGGCGTGTTTGGAAACAACGGTTGGGATAAACCTATAGGTGCGCAAGGTCTTCTGGCTTGGGATGAGAACGGCAACAAATTGTATGAGGACCAAGTGTCGGATATCGCTGATTGTTATGCGCTCAATGCAGCTAGCGATGAGGAAGTTTGGTTTYATTATTATACGGACTTTTTGATGGGCTGTATTTCCGGCGGAATCGAGCAGCCCAAGGTCACCTTTATAAATCCTGAGATTTCCGGCTCTTCGGGGTTTTGTACGGATGGTTATCACTTTCTGTTCGATGGCGGTTACGGAAAACACGGAACTTATATTCTTAAGAAAAATGAAAAACCGGGGAGTTTATCCGCAGGGTGCCGGATCCATTTTCTGAATGAAAAAGCCGAGCCGCTTGTCCCGTTAACACAGGATTTTCGAGAGAATCGAGTGCTTTTCAGTGAAGGAAGCTTATTGTACCTGGTGTCGGTTGAAGAAGTGGTTTAGCCTTGCTCTCCTATTTTTATTGACTATTCTGGTTTATAGTTATAAACTCGTTACATGGGTTTATGATTATAAACCAGATAGGAGAGGTTATTATGAGTAACTTGAAGCTATGTGAAAGTGATTATCGCTTTATGCTAGTTGTGTGGGAGAGCGAGCCGGTGGCATCCGGGAGGCTGGTAACTTTGTGTTCAGAGAAGCTCGGATGGAAGAAGCCAACCACCTATACCGTGCTTCGGAAAATGTGTGAAAAAGGACTTCTTAAAAATGAGGATACAATTGTAAGCTCCATTATTCCAAAAGAGCAGATCCAGGCGTACGAAAGCGAGCATTTTATTGAGCGGACTTTTGAGGGCTCGCTGCCTCAGTTTCTCGTCTCTTTTTTCGGCAATAAAGCTCTCTCCAATAAGGAAGCTGATGAGCTAAAGCGTCTAATTGATGAGCATAAGGAGGGGTGAGTATGGAAACGTTGTTTTTAAAAATACTCAATATGTCCCTCACGGCGTCTTATGTCATTATCGCCGTGCTTCTCATCCGTCTGCTGTTGAAACGGGCACCAAAGAAATATTCCTATTTGCTATGGGCGATTGTACTGTTTCGCCTTGTTTGTCCGGTGTCTATTTCCTCTGAGCTCAGCCTCTTTAATGCTCCCCCCTTTGATATGACCGCAGCGCAAAAGAGCGGCGAAGCGGCACTGAGCTATGTCCCAGCGGACATCGGCTATATGGAGACGCCGGGAATGACGGTAGGCATACCGACCGTAAATGTCATGATAAGCGACACGCTGCCGCAAGCTGGCCCGACTGCTAGCGTAAATCCTTTGCAAATATGGATACAGATCGGTACAGTTCTATGGTGTTTAGGTACCCTTTCGCTGCTTGTTTACAGCTTGGTGACCTATTTCCGATTGAAACGCCGCATGGCTACAGCGGTCCTACTGGATAAACATATATTCGAGTCCGACAACATCCGGTCGCCATTTATTCTCGGCTTTATCAAACCGCGAATTTATATTCCCTTTGGGCTTCAGGAGCAAGAACGAGTCTACATTCTGAAGCATGAAGCCTACCATATAAAGAGGAAAGATCACTTAATCAAGCCGCTTGCCTTTGTGGTTCTTGCTTTTCATTGGTTTAATCCGCTTGCTTGGCTTGCTTTTATATTAATGGCCAAAGACATGGAGATGAGCTGCGATGAAAAGGTGCTGTCGGAGACGGGTTCGGGAATCGCGAAGGATTATTGCACTTCATTGCTCTCCTTTGCGGCAAACCGCCGCTTACCTTCTGCTAGTCCGCTAGCCTTTGGAGAGACAGGCATCCGTGAGCGCGTCAAAAATATACTGCGCTTTAAGGCGCCCAAAAAACGTGTGGTTGTATTTTCAGCCGCTGCTTGTATAATCGCTGTTGCCGTCTGTGCAACAAATCCAATCGTGAATGGGGCGTTGCAAGAGACTGGAGAACCGTATGGCAGCTATCGCTTTGAAGAACAAGTGTATATGAATTTACTGAGCTCGTTTGTAGCTGTCGATGGGTTTAAGGAGTACTATACATTTACCGAAAACTCGCTTATTATAACCGACGGAGCCGGCAAACAACAGAAAATGAAGGCTGTTTATGAACGGAAAGCTTTAGATGTGCAAAAGTTTAATGAAAGCTTTATGCCTAACATTAATGTTCCTAATATTTTAGGTTATAAAGAAAGATATGAGTATGTACTAACCGATTCGGCCGTTGATCCTGAATATCGTCTTTTTCTGCTGGATGATGAGATATGGCTGGCAAAAACATATAAGGATAACGTCAATACTCTAAAGAGTGAATATATTTGGAGCATCTACAAAATTTCGAAGCTAGACGAGGCAATAGTACAATCGGAAGCTATAGTGGGAACTCAGAACGGTGTGGATGCTTTTTTAGCTTTGCAAAAGGATTTTAATTCAGGCTACGACTCAGATAAGTGTTACAACATCACACCGCAATCTATTATTGAAAACTCTGAATATAGCATTTTCAAATATGACAAATCTGCCGCATCATTTTTGTTATATAAGGGAGTTGTCTATCCGCTTGGCGAGTGGTTTGGTGGGTTTGGCGTAACAAGTATGGCTCTAGCCGATATGGACAACGATGGGGATTCCGAATTGTATTTTACATACTCATGGGGTTCTGGCCTTCATCGCTCTCATGCGGGTTATTTTAACCCGTCTACCAAAGAAATTGTAACCTTACCCTACACAAATATGAATAAGGACATGACCCTCGTGGATCATGGTGACGGCAGTCTGTCTCTATATGGCGCAGACATATCAAATCTAATAGATTTTGCTCATTTCGATAGGAAGAAAACTGATTTTATATCGGATATTGTTTATGATAAAGGGCAGATTTTATTAAGTGCAGCAGCTAATGAGTAAAGACGAAGATGAACACATTGAAGTGTTATGAAAGCCTCACGTGGCATAGAAGCTAGAAGCTCAGATCACGATAATTGAGGATGCAGCTTTCATTGTTTGGATCCAGTTTTCATCCCGAGATTATTTACTAACGAACCGTATTGCTCTTCAAATGGTTTAAATAAGAGTTATAAGGTTCGTTAGCAATAGGTATGGTAAGAGAAGGACATCCTTCTGCGTAAGCTCCATCGAATAACAAAGCTGGGTCTGTTTCAAGCGTAGGCAATTCTACTTTTGGGACAGCCCTTTTTTAAATTAAGGAATGGCGATAAGTTACGAAAAAAAGGCTGCTCTTTCTCTATTTTCGTTTATTTCATTCCTTTGTTCTACTTTGAATAAGCAAAAATATTCATGTTTATGTCAGCGTTTACATCGTATCTAGGTTCGGGTAAAGTGATGGAATAAGGGGGATCGCATATGCGTAGAAGTTGGCTGCTGGGATTTATTGTGTGTACAGGTTTAATTCATCTTGCGACGTTATCAGTGGACAGCACGGTGCTGCATTGGATATTCAAGCTTCTGCCAATGGCGCTCATTATTACGCTCGTTGTTTGCAGTGTACCAGATGGACGCGGCCAAGCGGTTTATAGGAAGCTGATTCTGGCAGGGCTGCTGTTTAGCCTATTGGGAGATACGTTTCTACTGCTTCCCGATGATCCGTRGTTTGTGTTCGGATTGGGTGCGTTTCTAACGGGGCATTTGTTTTATGTGGCCGCAATGGTTGCTCGTTGGTTTAAGCAGCAATCGCTTATAAGCTGGTACGGTGTGCTTGCGGGTTTGATTATCGTCATTTACTCGGTGCTGCTGGGCAGTCGCTTTTATGAGCGTATTTCAGGGGATGAAAGCTTAAGCGGGTTATGGATTCCCGTCGTTGTCTACATTACCGTTATTGGAGCGATGTGCTTTACGGCAATTATGAGCCGCAATGCGTTTGCGATTGTTGGTGCGATCTTGTTCATTGCATCTGACTCGATACTGGCTTGGAATAAGTTTGTCGCAGATGTGCCTAATTCAGGTTTCCTTATTATGTCTACTTACTTCGCAGCCCAAATGTTGATTGCTTCAAGTGTGCAGAAGGTCAAGAATGTTGGAGAGGCGGCTGCTAAGCCTAAGAACATCCCGCTGTGATTAAGAATACGAACTTGATGATTGTGAATCAAATTGGATCGAGAACAAGTGTCGCCTGTCAACTGATCAAACTTAGGGCATTGTCAAATAAGAAGCGAGGGGTATACTC
>NZ_JBFRDK010000099.1:0-42466 GCF_052113545.1 Paenibacillus sp. TAF43_2 | reverse complement strand
TTATTTATGTTTAGAGAAATTCACAAATCCAAAATTCACCGTGCGGTCGTTACGGAAGCAAATTTGAATTATGTAGGCAGCATCACGATTGATCAAGATATTTTAGACGCATCCAATATTTTAGAGAACGAGAAAGTGCAAGTTGTAAATATCAACAACGGCGCGCGGTTGGAGACGTATGTGATCACTGGCCCAAGAGGTTCAGGCATGGTTTGTCTAAATGGAGCGGCTGCGCGAATGGTTCAGCCAGGAGATCTCGTTATTATTATCTCCTACGCCATGATGGAAGATCATGAAGCGAGGGTGTACAAGCCCGATGTGGTCATTATGGATGAGAATAATCGGATTGTGACGGACAAGTATCAAGAGCTGCACTCTACAACGGTATAATGCCACAGACAAAAAGTAGGGGGAGCTATATGAATATCATCCGAAATCTCTCAGAAGTACTCATTGCAAGCGGAACGAGCGGTGCGGGCATTACGTTCTGCGAGGCGGGTAAGGATCGATTCGTGTCGTATGGACAACTACGCAAGGCAGCGGGTGCAGTACTCGGTCAGCTGCAGATAAGAGGGCTTGGCAAAGGGCAGCATGTTGTGCTGCAGACCGAAGATAATGAACGATTTCTTGTTTTGTTTTGGGCCTGTCTATTGGGTGGCATGATTCCCGTTCCACTTACAGCGGGACGAACTGACGAAGGAAGGAAGAAGCTTCTTCAAGTAAGCAGCCAACTTGGAAATCCGTATTTGCTGTGCGATCCAGAAATATGGGAATCTGTTGCAGCTTATTGTCTCAAGAATGAAGAGCATGCCGCAGGGCAGCTGCTGCAAAATAAAATGCTGCCGATCAAGAATGTTTTGGATGAAGCAGCTGCAATAGAACGCCAAGGAACAGTCTATGCGGCAACCGAGGATGATGTTGCATTTATCCAATTCACCTCTGGTTCCACAGGTGATTCTAAAGGTGTTGTTTTGACACATGGCAACTTACTTTCGAATATGCGGGCGATATTGGAGGGCGCGCAGTCGACCGAGGCTGATTCCTCTTTAAGCTGGCTCCCGCTTACGCATGATATGGGTTTGATTGGATTTCATCTAACTCCGATGCTTGGGCTTATGAATCAATGGCAGATGCCGACCTCGACATTCGTGCTTCATCCGATGAAGTGGATGGAGCTGACGCATCAGCATCGCATTACCTGTCTATCATCACCTAACTTTGGTTATGTTCACTTTCTGCAGCATTTTAAACCTGAGAATGCCACCTGCTGGGACCTTAGCTCGGTAAGGCTTATCTTTAACGGAGCGGAACCAATATCCGCGAGCAATTGCCGCGAGTTTCTCGCACAGATGAAGCCTTATGGGCTTAGAGAACAATGTATATTTCCCGTCTATGGACTAGCGGAAGCAAGTTTGGCCGTTACATTTCCGCATGTGGAGGAGAGCTTGAATACCTTATATGTAAGCCGAAAAGGCTTGAATTTCGGGGATGTTATTCAGGATACTCCAGCAGATGATCCCAATAAAATAGAAATCGTTGAGCTCGGGTTCCCTGTATCCGAATGCGAGCTTAAAATTTGCGACGAGGCTGGTCGGCAAATGCCAGATCGCTATGTTGGACTCCTTCATATTAGAGGGAGGAATGTCACCAAGGGTTATTTTAACCGCCCTGATGTGAACGCCGTCATACTATCGACAGACGGTTGGCTGAATACCGGTGATCTGGGATTTATGCAAGACGGCAGATTGTATGTGACTGGCCGCATGAAGGATATTATTTTCGTCAATGGCCAGAACGTATACCCGCATGATTTGGAAATGCTGGCAAGTGAAATTAAGGGAGCAGAAATAGGCAAAGTAGCTGTTAGCGCGATTCACAATGAAGCAACGAAGCAGGATGAGATCGCCGTATTTATTCAATATCGAGGAAAGCTTAACAGTTTTGTGCCGCTGAGGCAAAGCGTGCAGCGATTGCTAAATCGAAAAACTGGACTCCAAGTGGAGCTCATTGTTCCAGTGAAGCGTATTCCGAAAACGACCTCTGGGAAAATTCAGCGTTACACGCTTGCTGAGAGTATGCAGAGCGGACAATTCTCTTCAGTCATTTCGGAATTGGAGTCGCTGGCAGCGATTATGGAAGAAACAGCTCCCGAGTCGGCTGCTGCAGCTCCTGAAACGGATGCCGAACATCGCATATTGTCTATTTGGAAAAAAGTGCTGAAGACAGATCGCATTGGAATAGATGATCATTTTCTGGAGCATGGCGGTAATTCACTGCGTGCAGCTTATGTAGCTGCCCAGCTGCAGTCGACATTTGGCATAAATGTATCTCTGAGTGAGTTGTTTCAGCATTATACTGTTCGGTTACTCGCCGCTTATGTCGCGGAAGCGGCTGCTGGGGAAGAGCAAAGAAATAGCCAGTGCGAAGTAATTTCAAATGGAGGCATGAGGGATTGGTATCCCGCTACATCTGCTCAGAAGAGATTATTTATTGTTGAGGAAATGAATTCAGGCCTCCTTCGTTATCATCTTCCGCAGCGCATAAGCATTGAGGGGGAGCTGGACCTCAGTAAGTTTCAACAGGTGTGGGAGTCTTTGATCAACAGACATTCTTCACTACGTACATCATTTGTTATGGACAATGATATCGTGGTCGGTCGCATTGCAGATTCAGTAAAGCTGCCCATTGTTTTTACAGACGGCCGCGGCTGGTCAGAGAGTGTTATGCAGCACAAAATAAGTACATTTCTACAGCCCTATGAGCTGTCTAAGGCGCCGTTGTTCCGAATGGAGTTAATCACACTCGGTCATAACCGCCATCTGATGTTATTTGATATGCATCATCTCATTACGGATGGCACGTCGATGGGAATATTAATAGGGCAATTTGTGGCGATGTATGAAGGGGCTCAGCTGCCTCCAATTTCTTTTCAATACAGCGATATTGCTGATTGGGAGAAAAGGTTCAGGGCAGAAGATAGGCGCATGATAAGGCAGAGAGAGTATTGGCGGCAAATCTTCAAGGAGGGAGCGGGGGAGATCGACATCCCGGCAGATTATCGGCGCCCGCTCACTCCTAGCTACAAGGGAGCTATCGAAAAATTTGTACTCGATGCAACGCTTACAGCTAAGCTGGAGCAATTAGCTTTCCGAACAGGCGGTACGTTGTATACCGTTTTAACTTCCGTTTACTTTATGCTGCTGAGCAAGTACACCGGAGCAGTTGATATGGTGATCGGTACTGCGTCGGCAGGGAGAACAAGGCCGGAGATGGAAGGTATCGTGGGCTTGTTCGTCAATATGGTGCCGCTGCGACTTCGGGCTGGCAAGGAGCTTTCGATCCTTCAATGCTTTGAAGAGATCAATAAACAAATATTGTTATCGCTAGACCATCAGGACGTCCCTTACGAAGAAATTGTAGAGCTGGCAGAGGCAAAACAAGAACATGGCCGTAATCCATTATTCAGCACTGTATTTACGCTGCACAACATGGAAATTCCACAGTTTCATACAGCGAATGTCATATTCAAGCCTGAGCCGATAGGGACAGGTACATCTAAATTTGATATGACTTGGGAATGTATAGCTTCGGAGGAAGACATTACAGTATCTATTGAATATTCCCTCGACTTGTACAGTCAGGAAACAGTAAGAGGATTTGCTCGCCATTTTAAAACATTGGCTCATGGAGCAGTTCAATCCCCTGAGACGACTGTTGAGATGATTCCTATGTTAGACGTGGATGAATGCCAGCTTATTTTGGAAAATAGCATGGCACGGCGTTCATCTTATCCTAACGATTCGACGCTGTATCGGTTGTTCGAGAGGCAGGTGGCTCATACACCGCAGCTCCCGGCTATAGTTATGGATGAGGCGAGCCTCTCTTACACAGAGCTGAATGAAATGGCAAATGCTCTGGCTAGATGGCTCATCAACCATGGAGTAGTTCCGCATTCACGTGTGGCGCTGCTTCTTCATCGATCCTTTAATATGCCAGTTGCGATACTTGCTGTGTTAAAGACCGGCTCCGCTTATGTGCCAATCGATCCGAGTTATCCAATCGACAGGATTGAGTTTATGCTTGGGGACGCTGATATTTCTACAATGATAGTAGATGCCCGGACAAGCCATATAGGCGGCAAGCTTGCTCAAGCTGGGAATAGACCAGTAGATAAGATTGACATGGATGCTATGAGGAACGAGTGGAGACAGGCAGAGGGACATAATTTGAACGTGGATGTAACAGGGGACGACGCAGCTTATGTAATGTACACCTCGGGTTCCACAGGACGGCCAAAAGGAATTTTAACTACGCACCGAAACGTCATTCGCATTGCTCGGGATACTGACTATATCCGAATCACGAATGAGGATGCACTGCTGCAGTTATCGAATTATGCGTTTGACGGGTCGACGTTTGATTTTTATGGGGCACTTTTGAACGGCGCAAAGCTCGTCCTTGTGAATGAAAACGATTTGCTTGATATCCATCAGCTTATTTTATTGATGAAGAAACAAAGGGTTACGGTATTTTTTGCGACTACAGCTTTGTTTAATGCATTCGTTGACTCTGGATTGAAGGACTTGCCTTTCCTTCGTCATCTATTGTTTGGCGGTGAACGCGCATCAGCCTCGCATATTAGAAGAGCTTATAAGACCGTCGGTTCAGGCGTGCTGCTTCATGTGTACGGTCCAACAGAGTCTACTGTTTTCGCTACTTGTTATCCGATTGACTCGCTAGAACAGGACAATGCTGCAATTCCAATAGGCAAGCCTATCGCACATTCAGAAGCACTTGTATTGGACGAAAATGGCACCTTGCTCCCACCACTTGTGCCTGGGGAGTTATGTATTGCCGGCGATGGTTTAACACAAGGTTACTTGAACCTGCCGGAGCTTACTGCAAATAAATTTGTTCCCCATCCTTTTAAGGAGGGAACAAAGCTTTACAGGACAGGGGATTTGGTCAGGCGGCTGCCTGACGGTAATCTAGAGTTTTTGGATCGGCTCGACACCCAGGTAAAGCTGCGTGGATTTCGTATAGAACTGGGGGAAATTGAGAGCAAACTGCTAGAGTGTGAGGACGTTAGGGAAGCGGTAGTTATGCTGAAATACCGCAGCGGCGATCCACAGCTTGCTGCTTACATCGTAGCAAATGGTGAACTTTCCATAGATCGGCTGCAAGCAGAACTGGGAGCAAAGCTGCCGCAATTTATGATTCCGGCAGTCTTCGTGCGGGTGGAGAAGCTCCCGCTCACCTCTAACGGCAAGATTAACAAAAACGCATTGCCTGAGCCTGACTTTTCTAAACTGAGCATCGGAATGGCAGCAGCCTATGTCCCGCCTAAAACCCAAACCGAGATTCAGCTTGCAACCATTTGGGAAATGGTTTTTAAGGTAGAGGCTGTTGGCGTTAATGATCATTTCCTCGCACATGGCGGTCACTCATTGAAGGCTGCAACGCTTGTATCGGAAATTTACAAGCAATATCATGTCCGAATGCCGATCAAGGAAGTATTTCTACGTTCAACAGTTAGAGAGCAAGCAGAATGGATTGATAGGGCAGATATAGAGGCATATGAACCGATAAAACCGATTAACATTTCTCGTTCTTACCCGTTAAGTCCATCCCAGCAGCGTATTTTTCTCATTGAAGAAATTGCAAACGCGGGTATAGCCTATCATATCCCGCTAGCGCTGCGCTTAACTTGCCATGTTCAGCGAACGGATATGGAACGAGCCATAAAAGGACTTATTGCTTTGCATGAGCCGCTTCGTACGTCATTCCAGTTTATTGACGGTGAGGCGCGTCAAATTATACATGAGCATGCTTCGTTCGAGCTTCAAGAGATAAGCGACACAACAATAGATCTGGAGCAACAGTTCTGCGAATTTGCTAAGCCGTTGCCGCTTTCACAAGCACCGCTCCTTAACGCACGGCTKCTAAGCAGCGCATGCGGAGAAACTTATTTGCTTCTAAATATCCACCATATTATTGCGGATGGCATTTCGGTGAGTCTGCTTATTGAAGAGCTAGTCAAACTATTAGACGGCAAGCGCTTGGAAGAGCCGCATATTCAGTACAAGGATTATGCGGTATGGAGATCAGGCCAAGGGAATACGGAACGCATGCGCAAGAGCTTCCGATATTGGGAGACCGAGTTAAGCGATCCACCTCCGAGCCTCGACATGCCGCTTGACTTCCCGCGTGGGGAACGGCAATCGCTGGAGGGGGAGACGTTTGGATTCCATGTCCCTTCAGATCTAGCAATTCGGCTTCAATCTATATCCGGTACGCTCAATATTAGCTTAAATAGTCTGTTGTTTGCTTCCTACGCTCTGCTTCTTCAAAAGTATACAAGCGGAAATGACTTGATTATTGGGGCGCTAGCGGCAGGAAGATCACATCCCGAGATAGCTAATATGATCGGTATGTTCAATAATTTTCTACCGATTCGCCTTAAAATTGGCGATGGCATGAAATTTGATCAATTTGCGAGGGCGTCACATGATCACCTGCTTGCAGCACTCGAACATCAAGATGTGAGCTTTGACCAGATGATTGAAGCTGCGCAAATGACGATGGATCCCTCACGAAACCCGCTGTTCGATACGATGATGATTTTGCACAACCAGATCGGAAATGATCTGGAAGTAAAGGGTCACACTGTAGGGGTACAGCCTATACGCTCAGGTAAAAACATGACATCTAAATTGGATTTTAAGCTTGATCTTTATCCTCAAGGTGACGGAGGCTTTCGAGCGGAGCTAGAGTTCAATACGCGATTATTTCATAAAGCGACGATGATGAGGCTGGCGGATCATTGGCTCAATGTATTGAAACAAGTGGCGGATGAGCCAGGTATGAAATGCTCTTCCCTCAGCTTAATTATGGAGAAGGAAGCGCAAATGCTTCTTCAAGAATGGAATGATACAGCAAGGCCGTATCCTGGTGGCGAAACCATTCATGGCTGTTTTGAGGCACAGGTACGCAAGACGCCGAATGCTCCAGCCATTCGATCGAACGACGGTATGTTTACTTACCGTGAGCTTGATGATCGTGCAAACCGACTTGCTCTGCTGCTCCGTCAGAAAGGTGTTGGAGCAGAGACGATTGTTCCGATTGTTGCAGAGCGCTCTTTTGAAATGATGGCAGCGATTTTAGGCATTCTAAAAGCCGGGGGCGCTTACTTGCCTATCGATCCGCATTTTCCAGAGGAGCGTATTGGGTACATTCTTGAAGATAGCGGAGCCAAGTTATTATGTTCCCAACGCAAATGGATGGACCAACTGCCGTTTAATGGTGAAATTATAGATATAGATGCTGTTGAAGACAAGGGTTCGCATGATGCTGAGGAATGGCTATGGGAGCCTGCAGTGAACGCACATCATTTGGCTTATGTCATCTACACATCAGGTTCTACTGGAAAACCAAAGGGAGTTATGATCGAGCATGCTGCGGTCATCAACCGTATACATTGGATGCAAGATCAATATCCGCTTGACGCGCAAGATGTCATTCTTCAGAAGACACCTATAACATTTGATGTTTCGGTGTGGGAGCTGTTCTGGTGGAGTTTTGCAGGGGCATCTGTTTACTTGCTGGAACCGCGGGGGGAGCGGGAGCCGCAGGTCATGATGAAAGTCATCCGTGAGCAAGCGGTGACGGTCATGCATTTTGTCCCATCCATGCTGGGCGTATATCTCCAGTATGCATCGGAAGTTAAGGCGGACAAGCCTTTCGGAGGTTTGCGTTACGTATTTGCAAGCGGAGAGGCGTTGAAGCCTGCACAGGTGGAAGGGTTCTACAGCCGACATTCTGCAGGCAGCGAAAGTCCACGACTCATAAATTTATACGGACCTACTGAAGCGACCGTGGATGTCAGCGCATATGACTGTGCGAACTATAAGCAAGGATCTGTTCCAATTGGCTCGCCGATTCAAAATATTCGGCTGTACGTTGTGGATGAGCAGCGGCGGCTGCAGCCGATTGGAATTCCGGGCGAGCTCTGCATCGCTGGAGTGGGACTCGCTAGAGGTTATTTGAACCGTCAAGAATTGACAGCGGAAAAATTTGTACCCGATCCTTTTTTTGCTGGGGAACGCATGTACTTGACCGGAGACCGCGCGCGCTGGCTTGCTGACGGTCATATCGAGTATTTGGGTCGATTCGATCATCAAGTGAAGATTAGAGGATTTCGAATGGAATGTGGAGAGATTGAGCATGCGCTGATGCAGCTGGAGGAGGTTTCCGATGCGCTCGTCATGACCGTGAAGGATCGGACGGGAGAGCCAGCCTTATGTGCATATGTGGTTTCTTCTTTTGAACTCAATGAACGTGAGCTGAAGGAGAAACTGAGGGGAATGCTGCCGGAATATATGATTCCTTCTCTGTTTGCCTGCCTGCACTCCTTTCCTCTTAATGCTAGCGGGAAGATAGACCGCAGCCGCCTTCCAAAGCCGACGTTTGCTGATTCCATTGGCGGCGCTGATCCGCGCAGTGAGACGGAGCTCCGACTGGCAGAGCTATGGAAGAGCATACTTGGTGTTCATATCGTACGCACCGACGATCATTTTTTCCAGCTTGGCGGACATTCGCTGCGCGCAGCGCAGTTAACGGGTGCAGTGGAGCGGCAGTTAGAGGTCATATTTACACTAAAGGATGTGTTCGCCTACCCTGTCCTAGAAGAGATGGCAGCGTTCATTGATAGATCGCCGAAAAGGACAGCTGCATCTATCACAAGGGCCGAGCAGAGGGATGTTTACCCATTGTCGCTTGCACAGAATAGGCTTTTCGTTCTGCATCATATGAAGCCTTCAAGTACAGCCTACAATTTGCCGCTCGCACTCAGTATGCGTGGTGAACTGAACGTTGAGAGATTGCAAGAGGCGCTGCAGCGGCTCATTGACCGTCATGAACCGCTCAGAACAAGCTTTGAATGGCGCGATGGCGCCCCCGTGCAGCGCATTCATGAGCGAGTAATGGTGCGAGCTGATGTAACAAAAACGGATCAAGTGGATGGGTTGAGCAGCATGCAGAAATTCGTTCAGCCATTCGATTTGAGCATTGCTCCGCTGCTGCGCGCTTCGCTTATTACGAATGGCGCGCAAGAGCATTTGCTGTTGCTTGATATGCATCATATCGTATCTGACGGTATTTCAATGACAGTGCTGGCGCATGATTTCACCAAGCTTTATGAAGGCGGCACGTTGCTGCCGCTTGAAATCCAGTACAAGGACGTAGCTGTATGGCAGCAGGGCTTTATGAAGAGCCGAGAGCTGGATAGGCAAGAGCAGTACTGGCGAGAGGAGCTGGCGGGAACGCTGCCGCTTCTGGATTTGCGAGTGGACAAGCCAAGGCCAGCCGAACAAAGCTTTAAGGGGAGCAAAATCATCCATGCGCTGCCTCTCTCGTTAATGTTCGAGGTAGAGTCATTGGCAGCAACGGCTGGCATGACTAGTTTTCCAATATGGCTTGCTTGTTTTCACGTGCTGCTTCATAAGCTGACGGGGCAAGAGGATATCATCTCTGGTACGCCGATTGGAGGAAGATCCCATCCAGAGACAGCCCCGCTTGTTGGGATGTTTGTCAATACCGTTGCTATACGGAGCCAGCCATCTCGTGAGCACAGCTTTCTTCATTTTGCCCGACAGATCAAGGAGAAGGTGCTTGGTGCGATGCATAATGGGATGCTGCCGTTCGAGCATTGTGTAACTGCACTTGATGTAAAGCGAGACCTGAGCCGAAATCCAATCTTTGAAGTCATGTTTGTAATGCAAAATATGGATGTGCCGGCAATGAAAGCTGATGTGCTGCAATTAAAGACGCAGCCGCTGGAGCACGCTGTATCCAAGCTGGACCTGACGTTTGAGCTTGCAATGCGCGAGGATGGTGCAGACCTTACTGTAGAATATGCAACGGATCTATTCGAACAGCAAACAATCAACCGAATGATTAGCTACTATATTCGAATTGTGGAGCAAATTACGAAAGATACGCATATCTCTTTAAACCAGATAAGCTTGCTGAATTCGGATGAAGAAGCCATTCAACTTGTTCAATTTAATGAAACGGCTGCCGCTTATCCAAGTCATATGACTGTTGAGTCTTACTTGGAAGCACAAGCTGAGTGGATCCCGCATGCTACTGCCCTGATCTATGAGACTGGGGAAATGTCCTATCGTGAACTGAATGGGAAGGCTAATCGGCTGGCAAGAGTTCTGAGAAAACACGGGGTGAAGCATGAGGATACTGTAGCCGTCATCATGGAGCGTTCTGTTGACATGATCATTGCGATTTACGGCATATTGAAGGCGGGAGCGGCGTATGTTCCGATCTCACCTGGGCTTCCTGAAGAGCGAGTTCGGTATATGCTGGATGACTCGGGAGCAAGGATTGTTTTGACTCAGGGCTTAGACGGGCAGTTTGGCAACATGTCGCTAGATTCTAAACGATTGAACATAGAGGAAGCGCTGCAGCATGAGAAAAATGATGGTCCGCTAGAAAAAATCCATCGATCGCGCAGCTTAGCGTATGTGTTGTACACCTCAGGGTCAACAGGACAGCCGAAAGGGGTAATGATTGAGCACCATTCCGTAGTGAATCGCCTTACGTGGATGCAAAACAGATACACGCTTGATATGCATGATGTGATTCTGCAAAAAACGCCATTTACGTTTGATGTTTCGGTATGGGAGTTGTTCTTATGGAGCTTCTCAGGCGCTAAGCTATGCTTGCTTGCACCAGGCGGAGAAAAGGACCCTGGGGCGATATATGATGCCATTAATAAGTATGCGGTGACTACGCTACATTTTGTACCTTCTATGCTTCATCTGTTTTTGAATTATCCGGGCCTTGTTAATGATAGTAAAAAGCTTGAGAGCTTACGTTATGTTTTTGCCAGTGGAGAAGCGCTTACGGTCAATCAAGTAGAGAGATTCAGAGAGCGAATCGGAGAACCTAATGCTGCGAAGCTCATTAATCTGTATGGTCCAACCGAAGCGACGGTCGACGTGTCCTATTACGAGTGTATAGGAGAGCAAAGTTTAACGAGCGTGCCTATTGGCAAACCTATCGACAATATTTCCTTATATGTGGTCAATGATGTTATGCAGGTTCAACCGGTAGGCGTGGCGGGAGAGCTGTGTATTGCGGGAGCTGGCTTGGCGCGGGGGTATTGGAAACGTCCTGATTTGACCTCGGAAAAGTTTGTGATAAATCCATTCGCAGCTAACGAGCTCATGTATCGTACAGGCGATCTTGCGAGGTGGCTGCCTGATGGCAGCATCGAATTTCTGGGACGAATGGATCACCAGGTGAAAATTAGGGGGTACCGCATTGAATGCGGGGAGATCGAGCATGCGCTTACGGGGCATCCAGACGTAAGGGAAGCCGTTGTCATGAAGCGTGACGGGGCTGCGGGGGAAAGCGCTTTTCTATGCGCGTATGTCGTAACGAGTGATGCAGTCACTACTGCACAATTACGTTATCATTTGGCTAAAACATTACCCGATTATATGGTTCCGGCTGTCTACGTGGAACTGGATCACATGCCGCTTTCTCCAAATGGCAAGGTAGATCGGAAGTCATTGCCAGCACCAGACGAGCGGTTGGATGCAGGCGTGCGTTATGTGGAGGCAGCAAGCGAAACGGAAAAAACCATTTCTATTGTGTGGGGAGAAGTGCTAKGCCGAACCGCTATTGGGACCCATCATAATTTCTTTGATGTTGGGGGAGAGTCGCTGCTGCTTGTCCGTACCCACCAGCGACTGGAAGAGCTGTACCCAGGTTTACTCAAGGTGACGGATCTATTTAATTATCCGACGATTGCCGCGCTTGCGGAATATATTGATTCCCAAAGCAATCTTCCTCACATTTGGCATTACGCTGGAATTGCTGCAGGTGAGGACTGCTTCAATAACACATACGCTGCGCAAAGGAATGGTTCGTACCAATTCACCCTTGAGGACGATTTAATTGAGGGACTGGCGGAAATGGCATATTCGGAGTCTGTGTCCATTACAACCGTTGCTCTAGCAATCTATCTGCTCTTTTGGAAGCAGCAGTCAGGCGCTAATGATCTGGTAATGCCGGTTGCATCATCAAGGGGACGGCTCACACCTTTAGAGCTTGACTTTAGTACGGTGCTGGAGTTTAGCGAGCTAATCCGAGCAGCCGACTCATTGTTTGACAATACGAAAATTTCCTACGATTGGAATCAAGTGGAGAGAGAGCTTGGGAGCCATAATAGTTCCCTTATAACGCCATTGTTTGTAGATCGCTCGCGCACAGGCTTCATTCCCGAAAATCAGCTCCTTCATCTCTTCGATATCATTCTGACGTTAGACAGCGGCAGGGGCGCAGCAGGTAAAGGAATGAGCGGCTTATGGGAATTTAATGCACGTCGATTAAAGAAAGAAAAGGTTAAAGCATGGGCTCAGTGCTATATTAAACTGCTCAGAATGGCCGTTCATCAATTTCAGCAGACTTCTAATGCTAGAGCTGGCGGCAAGCAGTAAGGACAACCCCATATGCAAAGGAGCATTACGTTGAAAAAGATTTTGTTTATGCTCGGGAATATCGCATGGTATTTAGGTATCTTTTACGCTTTGCTTTATCTGCTGCGTTCAACCTATCAGTATGAAGCTACACTCGGCCTTGCCAAGTTTATGGATCGTAACCCGGCGATGTTCATGGCGATATTATTTAGCTCCATTTTGCTCATCTATATGCTTGTTTTCCGTTTGAAGAGAAGCATATGGAAAGAGCAGAAGCAAACCTTGTTTCAAACTAGCGGATTCAAGAGAATCGGGGGCAAAGATGCCGGGTTGATGCTGGCTATGGGAGCAGCCGGATGCCTGTTTAGCATTGGCCTAATTGAAATTGATGTCATCGCTCAGCACTTTCCATCGATCCCCTTTCTCGTAGATGATCTCATTAGGGGAGATTCCATTTTATTCGTTATTTTAGGTGCGGGGCTTATTGCCCCCATCTATGAAGAAATTTTGTTTAGAGGATTAATTTACCGACAATTGCTTCAAGTGATGCCGCTGTATGCAGCGCTTATATTGCAAGCATTGGTTTACGCCTATTTTCAGCCAAGCCTCAGCCTGTCATTCATTGGTTTTGGTTCTGGACTCATCTACGCGATATTGTATATCCGAATAGGGAGCCTGTGGGCGCCAATTATTGTACAAACCTCAGCCATGAGTCTTATTTTTATTACAAAATATGTTGGATGGCATGAAGCGATTAACGAATTAGGAGAACCCGCGTTGTATGTTCTAACGGCTGGAAGCCTGCTCTTCCTCGTAGGTGGAACGGCATACATTTGGCGCAGAGGGCTCGAAAAAGGTGCAAGTTCAGTACAAGCAGACCCGATTACGGTTGGAAGAGGGCGATAAGATGAGAAATTGGACTGTATCAATAGGGAGAGTTCTACTAGTCATCGGATTGTATTTTGCCTGGTTTCTTACCGTTACCAAATTATTTTTTGCTTATATCTACCCGTTAAGTCCTTGGTTTGAACAAAATACGCTTATTGTCATCATATTAAATGACATTATTGGTTTTCCGCTTATGTATTTTGCGATAAAGCTAATATTTAAACAAAACCTATTCAAGGAAGCCCGATTTCAAAAGATGGATGGCAGCGCTATTTCCTTGTCGCTATGGGTGGGTTTGGGTGCGGGGTTGTTCACTGTGGCATTCTCGCAATTGCCTGCGATCCAGTCCAATCAGTTCAAATTCCAAGAGCTATTCGAATATTTGAATCGGGCAGAATGGTATGTTTTCCTCGTTTTTCTATTGCTAGGCAACGTATACAAGGAAACGTTATTCAGAGGTTTACTGCTGAACAGTTTTAGAGGCGTTCTGCCTGTCACCGTTGCGATTTTGCTGCAAGGGTTATTATATGGCGTTCTATTCTTCTTTGGTGATATTCCGCTTTCCTTGTATGGGTTTCTTGGGGCTATCATTTTTGCGCTCTTGTATGTGTGGTTTGATTCCATCTGGGCGCCGATTGCCGCGCAGGTGGCTTGCCAAGGAGTTCAATACTTGCTATGGCATCTAGGCCCGAAGAGTAACGATATATTCATATTGTCAGCCTTAATGGCAGTTGCAGGTGCCATGATTGCAGCTGGCTTATATTTGGGCAATCGCCGCTTTCGCAAGCCATACAGTCACGAAGAGGTCATTCACACATGAGAACTTTAACTGTAATTAGTAAAGTTCTACTCTATTTAGCTATTTATATGTGCGTAGTTTTATTCACCAATTGGGCGTTGAACAATTGGATTCAAGATGATGAGTTTAGTGCGTGGCTTAGCAAAAATCCAGCGAGCTCTCTTATCGCAGCGAATACGATTGTGATCGCCATTTATGTGCCGCTGCTTCGCTGGCAAAACATTCGAATGCAAGACCTTGGCTTCGTTCGACCACAATCAGCAGCGATGGCTGCTGGGACAGGAATTTGGCTTGGTCTGTTCATCGTGGTGTTCACACAGCTTGGTTGGATCGCTGAGAATTTCCCGGAAATTGCGAATTTGGTTCAATTTGTAGCTGGTGGAGGGAATTTCTTCGTATTTGTGTTGAGCAGCTTATTGCTAGGTTCTTTGCTCGAGGAATGGTTGTTCCGGGGGATGCTGATCCATGTTTTCCGCCAACGCTTCTCCTCTGCATGGTCTGTGCTGCTGCAAGCTTTGTTGTTTGGAACCGTATTTATGAGCGTAACCATTGGTGTATTCGCTGCTCTTGGAGCAATTATTTATGGTGTAATTCGCGTGACCACAGGATCGATATGGTCATCTTTGCTCGCGCATGTGTTCAGTACAGCAACCTTGTATGTCGTCTCTCATTTTATGAAGGATTCCTCTCCCGAAGCTTTTCTTATTTTGTCGTTCATAAGCGGTATAGCGATTATTGTGCATTTGTATATTTTGCTGCGTAGACAATCGGAGAATTTGAAGCGGCACAATAAAAGTATAACGAGTTAAATCAATGATTTATGGTAGTGATCACATTGCCACTGCAAACAACCGCAAAAGAGGAGTGTGCAGCATGTTCCAGTTGGATTTGTTGGAACCAAATCGCAATGAAAATGAAGGAGACGCAAGCAGTGACGCGGTGCTGGAAACCGCAAGCCAAGAAATTGCGATCATCGGCATTTCTGCCAAGCTTCCGAAGTCGGACACACATCGAGAGTTTTGGGATATGCTGCAAAATGGAGTGGACGGTGTACGCTCCTTCCCGCAGTCAAGGCGGCAGGAGCTGGAACCGTATCTTCGTCGCCTGAGCGCATTGTATGAAACCATTTCAATATTTGATGGTGCATATTTGGAGGATATCTCCTCCTTCGACTATTCCTTTTTTCGATTGTCTCCGAAGGAAGCTTCACTAATGAGTCCGAACCAGCGCATGTTTCTGCAGACCGCATGGAGCGCATTGGAGGATGGCGGGTATGGGGGCGAAGCGCTCCATGGCTCACGAACAGGTGTATTTATCGGTCATAACGCCGATGCGCTGCATGATTATAAACGTATTATTGAGACGGTAAATCCAGAAGCGCTCGCAATGGCAGCGCCAGGCAATTTAAGTTCAATGATCGCAAGCCGCATCTCTTATCTCTTGAATTTGAAAGGGCCGGCACTTAATGTCGACACCGCTTGCTCATCCTCTCTTGTGGCCGTCCATTTAGCATGTCAGTCCATTCGCAGCGGTGAATGCGATGCTGCTATCGCTGGAAGTGTGAAGCTCAATCTGCTTCCGATCGATATGGGCATTCGGCTTGGGATCGAGTCAAGCGACAACCGTGCAAAGCCGTTTGATGACAGCTCTGACGGGACGGGTATCGGGGATGGTGTAGTCGCATTGCTGCTTAAACCGCTCGCAAAGGCGCTGCAGGATGGGGATCATATATATGCACTCATTAAAGGGAGCGCTATGAATCAGGATGGCAGCTCCGTAGGCATTACTGCGCCTAACGCCTTGGCGCAGGAGGATGTCATTGTCCGTGCTTGGCAGGATGCAGCCATTGATCCCGAAACGATCATGTATTTGGAAGCGCATGGTACAGGAACCACATTGGGAGATCCGATTGAGATTGACGGCATTACGAGAGCATTCAGACGTTTTACAGACAAGAGGCAGTTCTGTGCGATTGGCTCGGTCAAAAGCAATATCGGACATCTCGATCATGCTGCTGGTATTACGGGGCTGCTGAAGGCAGTTCTTTCCCTTTGCAATAAACAGATTCCACCTACGCTTCATTATCGTTTCCCCAATCGCAAAATATCGTTTGTTGATTCTCCAGTGTATGTCAACGACAAGCTATCGCATTGGAGTGACGAGTTTGGTGCGCGTAGATGCGGTATTAGCGCATTTGGTATGAGCGGAACCAACTGCCATGTTGTGCTGGAAGAAGCACCATCAATGTCAATGAATGATAGCGTAATGTTGGACGAGGCAGCGCATGCAGCTTATGGGGAAGAAAAAAATGAAGTTTTTTGCCTATCCGCCCAAAGCGAATCGGCTCTTAAGCGATCCATTATTAATTATCGTGCTTGGTTTGCCGATCAGGAGCAGCATGAGTGGCGCTTGACGGACATCTGCTATAGCGCGGCGATAGGTCGCGGACATTATCGATATCGTTTGGCGATCGTCGCCAAAAATGAAGTTGAGCTTAGAAATAGGCTGGAAGCTTTGGATGTTGAGCGGTTGAAAAACACGATGATGCCGAATATTTATTACGGCGATTCAAATGCAGTGCATTCGGGAGGGAATGACGAGCGAAAGCAAAAGGAGCTCTTAGAGCAGGTTGTCCGCAGTAATTGGGGCAACGATGGTGTAAGTACACAGTTAGCTCAGTTATATGCAGCTGGTGCTAAAGTAGATTGGAAGGAGCTTTATCGTGATGAGAGACGCAGAAGGGTACCGCTGCCTGTATATTCATTTGATCCCTATCCGTGTTGGGTAGAGGAAGATGATCGCAGTGTTAATATAGCACCTCTGAGAGAGATCAAACATGAATCGGCAGTTAACCACGTGAGGCTGTGCAGTGAAGGTGCTGTCTCGGAATCGGAGCAAAGTGTCGCTAATGTATGGGGGGAACTGCTCGGTTATCGTGAGCTCAGCAATGAAGCTAACTTCTATGAATTGGGCGGTGATTCGATCATTGCGCTGCGAATCGTTAATTCACTTAGTCAAAGCTGGGGGATTCGGCTAGAAGTGCAGCATTTGTTAGGACATCCCACACTTAGCGGGTTTGCTGGTGTTGTGGAAGAGCGGCGATTAAGCGGTTCGCCAGAAACGGAAAAAGTAATTCATATGCCCCTGGTGGCGGAGCGGGAGTATTATACGATCTCTTCGTCGCAAAAGCGCATGTACTTGCAGCAAGCTGCCTCGCCTAGCGATAGAAGCTATAATTTGCCGGAGCTTTTGCATATAGAGGGGGAAATTGATGCAGGCAGATTGGAAGCGTCTATTCATTCATTAGTAAAACGGCATGAGATGTTAAGAACGTCTTTCGCCATAGTAGACGGTGAAATTTGTCAATTTGTTCATACTGATGTTCACTTTTCCCTTCAGCGGCTGCAGGCATCAGAAGAAACGGTGCTTGAAACGCTGCATAGCTTGTTTACATCATTTGACCTGAGTCATGCGCCGCTGCTTCGCGCTGCTTTATTGACCGTTAACCCTGAGCGGCATGTGTTGTATTTGGATATGCATCATATTGCTTCGGATGGCTTCTCAGCAGGTATTTTGCTCAAAGAGCTTATGATGCTTTACCGAGGAGAGAGTCTTGAGCCGTTAACCTTGCGGTACATAGATTACGCTGCGTGGCAGAGAGAGGAACTGCAATCGGAGCGGATGGAGCGACAGAGAAGTTACTGGATGAAGCAATGCCAGGGGGAGTGGCCTGTGCTGGAGCTTCCGACAGACTTTCCTCGTCCTCTGATGAAGAGCAATCGCGGCGAAACATTTGATATGTATGTGGACAACGAATTATCGGATAATCTGCGAAAGCTGGCAAAATCAACGGAATCTACGCTATTTATGGTGCTTTTATCGGTCTATTATACCCTTCTTGCAAAATATTCTGGCGGGGAAGATATTGCTGTAGGCACACCGATTGCGGGGCGAGTCAACCGTGAAGCTGAAGCTCTGGTAGGGATGTTCGTCGGAACACTTGTATTGCGCGGGTATCCCGTGGCAAACAAACCGTTTACCCAGTTTTTAGAAGAGATAAAAGCAGCATCGACAGAGGCTTATGAAAATTCGGATTTTCCATTTGAAGAGCTAGCATCCATGGTGGATCGGCGAGACAGTAGCCGCAATCCGTTATTCGATACGATGTTTATTATGCAAAATTTGAACATTCCCAACTACTCGAGTGAAGAATTGACCTATCGGCACGAGAGGTTCCCGCATGGGACGGCGAAATACGATCTGATGGTTCAAGCCGTGGAGCAAAATGACGGTACCCTGCGATTGGTAGTCGAATTTGGCAAGGACTTGTTCCGCGAAGAGACCGTAAGGTCGATGATGAGGCATTACATTGCGTTGCTAAGTTATGTAACGGACTATCCAGAGCATACATTAGGCGAGTGTGAAATGTTGTCCCCACAAGATTACAACAAGTTGTTGACGGAATTTGGCAGTCGTGCGGCTGCTTTCCCTAGCGCTCGCTGTATCCACAGCAGCTTTGAAGAACAGGCAAGACGAGTTCCTGGAAGAGTCGCCGTTCAGTGCAGAGGGGAGTCATTAACGTACGAACAATTAAATGGGCGAGCAAATGCGCTGGCGCGCAAGCTTGTTCGCTGCGGTGTTGGCCCTAACAGCATTGTCGGTGTGATGGCTGAACGCTCGATTTCAATGGTGACAGGAATGCTTGCGATTATGAAGGCTGGCGGTGCATACCTGCCAATTCAGATGATCTTATGTATGTTATCTACACTTCGGGTTCTACTGGGCAGCCGAAGGGTGTTATGGTTCCGCATCGCAGCTTTTATAACTTCAGCCATTCGTTGAAGCTGTTTTACGACGGAAATTTTGATGAAAGAGATCGCTGCTTAAGCCTTACCAATATTTCGTTTGATGTGAGCGTATGCGAGCTGTTTATGCCTTTTATGTTTGGCGCGTCCCTTGTCCTTTATCCAAATCCCAAGCTGCTTGATCCTAGAGAGCTAGCTAAAGTAATAGTAGAAGAGCAGATAACCTTTGCTTATATTCCGCCGACGCTGCTTCGGGATGTGGCGCAATCGTTGGAACAATCGAGGATGACGATTTCCTTGGACAAGCTGCTTGTTGGCGTTGAACCAATAAAAGATACAACGCTTGCGCTTTTTGTTCAATTAAATCCGAATATACGTATTGTTAACGGCTATGGTCCGACTGAGGCAACGATCTGCTCCAATATGTATGTGTATAAATCAGCTGCTGCCAGCGGCGTTAATGTGCCAATTGGCGGACCGATGCATGGCGTCGCGGTTCATATTCTAAATTTTGGAGACAAGCCTGCACCGGTCGGATCGGCTGGGGAGCTATGYATCTCCGGCAGCGGCCTTGCTGCTGGGTATGTTAATAAACCGGAATTGACCGCGGAGCGGTTTGTTGAACACCCGCTGCAGCCAGGCACCATCATGTACCGTACTGGTGATTTGGCTAAGTGGCTGCCAGACGGAAATACGATGTATTTAGGCCGAATGGATGATCAAATCAAGCTGAGAGGCATTCGCATTGAGCTTGGAGAAATTGGTGCGCAGCTTCAAAGACATGAGGCGGTAGACGAAGCGGTTATCATCGCACATGAGGATCAAGCAGGCGATAAAAAACTTTGCGCATACATGGTTGTGAATCAAACAATAGGAGCTCAGGATTTAAAGAGCTTTTTGAAAAGTAAAATGCCAGACTATATGATCCCTTCGTTTTTTATGGAGATCGATGCGATACCGTTAACACCTAATGGCAAAGTGGATCGCAAGGCGCTCCCAGAACCTGTTTTACAGCAACGAGTCGTTGCTGAGCTTACCCTGCCGCGAACCTCGCTGGAGGCAGAGGTGGCTGAAATATGGAGAGATGTACTCGGCATTGAGCAAATTAGTATGTATGATGATTTCTTCGAGTTGGGTGGACATTCCCTGAAGGCTGCGGTATTGGTAAGCCGGATTCAAGCTAAATTCCATGTTGAAATGCCGCTAAGCGTCGTATTTGAACGACTGTCTGTTGCGAGTATGGCTGAGTGGCTGGCAGGGGGAACGCTGTTAAATTCTGAGCTGGGGATCGGAGGAGCTATCATTCCACTGCAAGCAAATCGGGATCATTATCCAATGTCTCCTGCACAGAGACGCCAATATATGATCGAGCTCATTGCCGGACAATCGACGATGTATCATATTCCGTTTGTGCTTCACATCCTAGGTAATCTGGAAAAAAAGAAACTGGAAGCCGCGTTTACTGCACTAATTACGAGGCATGAGAGCCTGCGAACATCATTCCACTATGTGGGTGAACAGTTCTGTCAGCGAATTCATCCTGCAGAGCCATTTCAGCTAACGGAAATGGTTATAAAAGGCGAGCAGGCTGATCTATGGCAGCGCGCGTCATCTGCAATCGGAGCAGATGAGAGAATCAATGAATTAATGGCCCAATTTACAGATCCATTTGATCTCGGAAGCGGTTCACTGCTAAGAGTCGATCTTGCTGAATTGGCAGAAAACCGTCACTTGTTGTTGCTGAACATCCATCATATTGTGACGGATGGGATATCGATGAGCGTGCTCATAAAAGAGTTGATCGATTTATACAACGGGCAGGCATTGCCAGAGCTGACGGTGCAATATCGCGATTATGCAGTCTGGCAGCTGGAACGATTAAGCGGTGACTATTACTCGAAGCTGAGGCGTTATTGGCTGGGCATGTTCTCGGACGAACTCCCGGTGCTTGATCTGCCTGCAGACAAGCAGCGTCCGGCGGTTCAGCGTTATGAGGGCCGAAGGTATGCTTTTCAGCTAAACGAGGAGCTGGCATATCGGGCGCGGCAATTGGCAAGGGAACGAGGGACGACGTTATATACGGTGCTGCTTAGCGCTTATACGGTTCTCCTTGGGAAGTATAGCGGACAAGAGGATATTATCGTGGGTACTCCCGTAGCCGGACGCAATCACATTGATGTAGAAAGGCTAATCGGCATGTTCGTCAATACGGTTGCCATTCGTTGCCGTCCGCAATTAGGAATGACGATTGGCAGTTACATTACTGAAATGCACGGGAATGTGCTGCAAGCGCTGGAGCATCAGGAATTTCCGTTCGAGGATCTTGTAAATCAGCTTGATATGGAACAGGATTTAAGTCGCAATCCCCTATTTAACACGATGTTTATTTTGCAAAATATGGAGCAGCCAGYAAGGCAAGCGGGGGATTTGATCTTCGAGCCGCAGCCGTACGAAACCGGATTCAGCAAGTTTGATTTGTCGCTGGAAGCAGTGGAGACGGGGAAGGGGATCACATGCTGCCTTGAGTATGCAACCTCCTTATTTCATGAGAGTACGATCGAGAGAATGGCCGCGCATTTCTGCACAATCGTTAAGGAGATGACATCAAGCGAAGGGTCCAGGAGGACGATTGGTGAGCTGGAATTATTGGATGAGGCAGAGCGATTGCAGCTTTCTTCGTTGTTAGCAAGCGCTGATGATAAAGCGGAACAGAAGAGTAATGACACCGCGGAGAAGGTAAGAGATGCACTGCTCGATGAAACAAAAGAGATGGTAGAGATGACAGCAAATAATGCACAATTCTCTGCATCCACCGAAGAGCATTCCTGCTGCATGAGCATCATGGAAGAGATAGAGCGGCAAGCGGCAGAAACGCCGCATTCCGCTGCGATTTTATTTGGTTTGGAGACGCTCACGTATTCCGAATTAAATGAACAAGCGAATCGTCTTGCCCATACGCTTCGCAGCCGCGGGGTAGGACCGGAGCGAATTGTAGCATTGATGGCAGACCGATCACCTCTGTTAATGATCGGCATTCTTGGCATTTTGAAAGCAGGAGGGGCTTATGTCGCTATTGATCCGGCATACCCTGCTGAGCGTATTCAGTGGATGCTGGAGGATTGCGGCGATCAATGGCTTCTGACAGAAAGGAAATATGCCGGGTTTGTCATGAATGCGTCAGAAGAATGGTATTTGGATGATGCTGATCTGTATAGCTCGGAACGAGGGAACCTGGAGATCGTAACCCGTCCGGAGCATCTGGCGTATGTACTGTATACTTCCGGCTCAACGGGCAGGCCGAAGGGTGCAATGATCGAGCATCGCGGACTGGCAAGCTTCGTAAGTTCATTTCGTGAGCGAATTCCATTCGAAGCAGGCCAAAGCCTATTGGCAATGGCGACTGTGTCCTTCGATATTTTCATTGTAGAGAGCCTGCTCCCATTAACAATGGGGATGAGAATTGTGCTTTGCAATGAAGAGGAACGGAGTGATGCTCATCTGCTGCAGGAGCTTATAAAGAAGCATCGGGTAGAAGTGCTGCAAATTACGCCATCGCGTTTCAAGTGGTGGATGGCGCAGGTGAGCCAAAGCGAGGTTTGGAAATCTTTAAGCGTGGTCATGATTGGAGCGGAGCCGTTGACGATGGATCTGCTGGGGAGACTTCGTTCGGTGACGAATGCACGTATCTTTAATCTCTATGGACCAACGGAAACAACGGTATGGACATCGGTGTGCGAAGTAACTAGCGGTGAGAACATTACGATTGGCAAGCCTATTTCCGGGGCAGCAATGGTTGTGCTAAATCCAGCACTGCAGCTGCAGCCGACGGGTGTGATTGGTGAAATCTGCATCTTAGGGGCAGGCGTTGGACGGGGTTATCTTCGCCATCCAGAATGGGATCAAGGAGTATTTATTACGAGCCCGTTTGGTACAGGTGAGAGGATGTATCGCACGGGTGATCTTGGCCGAAGGCTGGCAAACGGTGAATTTGTATATGCAGGCCGCCGCGATCATCAGGTGAAAATACGAGGACATCGCATTGAAACCGGGGAGGTGGAGCAGCAGCTGCTGCTGTATGAGCGTGTGAAGGAAGCGGTTGTCATCGCATTTCAGGAGGAGGAGGGCGAGCATGCGCTTTGCGCGTATGTTGTACCTGCTTCCGACTCTAGTTGTAACAACAATATTAACGAACACAACCTCTCCGACATGATTTCGGAGCTGCAGACCCATCTCAGCAGCAAGCTGCCTGCCTATATGATTCCAGCTTATGTGATGCTGCTAGATGCAATACCGCTGACACCAACCGGAAAGCTGCATCGAAAGGCGCTGCCGAAACCTCATAAGGTTGCGCTGAGTGAGCGCAAGTACTTAAGGCCAAGAAACGAGACGGAACGCAAGCTTGCCGAGCTGTGGAAAGATTTGCTGAAATCGGACGATATTGGCGTGATGGACAGCTTTTTTGAGCTTGGCGGCCATTCGCTCAAGGCTGCAGCGCTTGTAAGCCGAATCCATGAGCATTTCGGCGTACATGTGCCGCTTAGGGAGCTGTTTTTAAATCCAACGCTAGGGTCCCTTGCTGAAGTAATTGAAGGTAAACATCTGCAAACCTATGAATCGATTACGCGCCAGATGGATCAGGAGCATTATCCGATGTCGCATGCGCAGAGAAGACAATATTTGCTGGGGCTGCTAACAGGAGAATCGACGATGTACCATGTTCCGTTTGCACTGCGAATTCGGGGCAAGCTGGATGCTTCGAGACTTGAAGCTGCGTTTTCATCATTGGTCGCTAGGCATGAAAGTTTACGAACTTCGTTTCATTATATGGATGAACAATTCAGGCAGCGAGTTCATCCAGCGACGGCATTTCATTTCGAGGATGCTGTAGAGGAGCTAGTACCAGCTGGCAAGTGGTTGGGAGCATCTGGTGATGAAGTGAGCGCCGAATCCGAATGGCTGAATGAGCTCACTACGAAGTTTATAAGACCTTTTGATTTGGAAAGCGGGCTGCTGCTAAGGGCAGGACTTCTTCAACTGGAAGAAGAGCATTACTTGCTGCTGCTGGACATCCATCATATTGTGACGGATGGCGTTTCAATGAGTGTGCTGGTAAAGGAATTAACAGCATTATACGGCGGAAATGAACTGCCAGAGCTGCGGGTGCAATATAGGGATTATGCGGTCTGGCAGGAGGGACAGCTAGGCGGCGAAGCAATCGAGGCGCATGAGCGTTACTGGTTGAAGAAGTTTGAAGGCGAGCTCCCGCTGCTGGAATTGCCGACAGATAGGAAACGCCCGATCGTTCAAACTTTCAAGGGGCGAAAATATATCTTTCATCTAGACGGGGAGCTTGCGCAGCGGGCGCGGCGTTTGGCGGCAGAGCAAGGTGTGACACTATATTCAGTGCTGCTGAGTGCTTATGCTTTTATGCTTGGGAAGTACAGCGGACAAGAGGATATTATTATTGGTACGCCAGTAGCTGGACGCAATCATGTTGATGTGGAGGGACTCATCGGCATGTTCGTCAATACAGCAGCCATTCGTTGTCGACCGCAGCTCGAACATACGGTTAGCAGCTACGTTGCCGAATTGCATGAGGATGTGCTGCAGGCGCTGGAGCATCAGGAGTATCCGTTCGAGAAGCTGGTGGAGCGGCTAAACCTCGTTCAGGACAAGAGCCGATATCCGTTGTTCGATACGATGTTTATTTTGCAAAATATGGAGCATTCAGCGTTGCAAGCGGGCGGTTTGAGCTTCGAGCCGCAGCCGTTTGAACACGGTGTCAGCAAGTTTGATTTGACACTTGAAGCTGTAGAGCGCGCGGAAGGCATTGCCTTCAGCTTGGAATATGCAACGGATCTGTTTCATGAGGAGACGGTCATCAGGATGGCGCACCACTACTGCGCGATTATTAAAGCAATGACGTCGAGCGAAAATCGATTGCGGACTCTTGGCGAACTAGAGCTGCTAAACGATGAAGAAAAGTTGGAGCTGCTTGCGGAAGTGGATAGTATGGCGTGGATGAACAGCAGTGGGGCTGATGATGAAGGGGCTGTAGCACCAGGAGATGCACCCGCTAAAATGCCGCTGAATATGCAGCGACAAGTTTCATCGTTACCAGGTGTCCCGTTCAAATGGCGATCCGTTATCGAAGAGATAGAGCGGCAGGCAGCAAAAACTCCAGATGCGGTTGCAGTCCTTTTTGAATCGGAGCAGATGACTTATCGCGAACTAAATGATAGATCCAACCAGCTGGGACATACGCTTCGCAGCCGCGGGGTGGAACCGGAGCGAATTGTAGCGCTGATGGCAGACCGTTCACCCCTGTTGATGATCGGCATTCTTGGCATTTTGAAAGCGGGAGGCGCTTATGTCGCTATAGATCCGGCATACCCTGCTGACCGTATCCAGTGGATGCTGGAGGATTGCGGCGATCAATGGCTTTTGACAGAAAGGAAATATGCGGGTTTTGTCATGAGCGCAGCAGAAGAATGGTTTTTGGATGATGCTGATCTGTATAGCTCTGAACGAGGGAATCTGGAGATCGTAAGCCGTCCGGAGCATCTGGCGTATGTACTGTATACTTCCGGCTCAACGGGCAGGCCGAAGGGTGCAATGATCGAGCATCGCGGACTGGCAAGCTTCGTGAGTGGATTCCGTGAGCGAATTCCATTTGAAGCAGGCCAAAGCCTATTGGCAATGGCGACCGTATCATTTGATATTTTCATCGTAGAGAGTCTGCTCCCATTAACAATGGGAATGAAAATGGTGCTGTGTAATGAAGTGGAACGCAGCGATGCTCATTTGCTGCAGGAGCTTATAAAAAAGCATCGGGTAGAGGTGCTGCAAATTACGCCATCACGCTTCAAGTGGTGGATGGCGCAGGTGAGCCAAAGTGAGGTTTGGAAATCCTTAAGCGTAGTCATGATTGGCGCGGAGCCGTTGACGATGGATCTGCTGGAGAGACTGCGTGCGGTGACGAGTGCACGTATTTTCAATCTCTATGGCCCAACGGAAACAACAGTATGGACATCGGTGTGCGAAGTAACTAGCGGTGAAGCTATTACGATTGGCACACCTATTGCAGGGGCAGCAATGGTCGTACTGAGTCCAGAGCTGCAGCTGCAGCCAACAGGTGTGATTGGTGAAATTTGCATCGGAGGAGCGGGCGTTGGTCGGGGTTATCTTCGTCATCCGGAATGGGATCAAGAAGTATTCATCACAAGCCCGTTTAATGCAGAGGAGAGAATGTACCGCACGGGTGATCTTGGCAGAAGGCTGGCGAATGGTGAATTTGTATACGCAGGCCGCCGCGATCATCAGGTGAAAATACGAGGGCATCGCATTGAAACCGGTGAGGTGGAGCAGCAGCTGCTGCAGCATGAGCGTGTGAAGGAAGCGGTTGTCATCGCGTTTCAAGAGCCTGAGGGTGAGCCAGTTCTCTGCGCTTATGTTGTCCTACAAAAGGCTGATGATGCTGATCTGCCAAATATGACCTCGTACTTAGATCATTATGTTGCAGCAGCACTCGAAAGTATCCATAAGGAAGAAACCGTATGGTTAGAGAGCGTAGACGGGCATTCTCTCGGTGTAACTGAGGAGCTAATCGAGCATCTGAGAGGCAAGCTGCCTGCTTATATGATTCCAACCTATGTGATGCTGCAGGATGAAATACCGATGACGCCAACAGGCAAGATAAATCGCAAGGCACTTCCAAGACCGCAGCAGACAGAACGGAATGTACGACATTACCGGGAGCCGAGTACGGAGACGGAGTGCAAGCTGGTTATGCTCTGGCAGGATCTGCTATTGACGGATAACATCGGAGCGACAGACAGCTTCTTCGAGTTAGGTGGACATTCGTTAAAGGCGGCAACTTTGGTCAGTCGGATAGGCTTACAATTTGGTGTGCGCGTGCCGCTGAGAGAATTGTTTCAGAATCCGACACTAGAGTCACTCGCTCTAGTAATTGAAGGTCAAAGCCAGCAAACCTATGAATCGATTCCGCGTCAGATGGACAGGGCGTATTTCCCGATGTCGCGCGCTCAAAGAAGGCAATATGTTTTATCTCTGCTGTCTGGAGAAGCAACGATGTATAATGTCCCTTTTGCACTGCATATCCGTGGGAATCTGGATGCGAAGAAGCTTGAGCAGGCGTTCACCGCTTTAATCATGAGGCATGAGAGTCTACGGACGTCTTTCCATTATGAAGATGGACAATTCAAGCAACGGATTCATCCATCTGCCGCATTTAAGCTGGATGGCAATGCATGGGCGCGAATGACTGCCAAACGTTTGTTGTCGGAAACGGGAATGCATGAAACCATCACTAGATTAATGGCGCGGTTCATACGACCATTTGATCTTGGCAGCTGCTTATTGCTGCGGGMAGCTCTTGTTCCGCTAAGCTCCAGCTCTCACTTGCTGCTGCTTGATATGCATCATATTGTTACGGATGGTGTATCGGTCAGTGTGCTTCTGAAAGAATTGATCGAATTGTACTCCGGCAATGAGCTTGCAGAGCTGCGGGTGCAGTATAGAGATTATGCCGTCTGGCAGGAAGCTCAATTAAATGGTCCAGGGTACGAGGCGCATGAGCGCCACTGGCTGGATATGTTCTCAGGCGAACTGCCATTACTGGAGCTCCAGACGGATAATCCGCGACCAGCGATGCAGAGCTTCGAGGGTCGCAGATATAGTTTTAGGTTGAATGAGGAACTTACGAGACGAGCGCAACACATGGCAAAAGTGCTGGGGACAACATTGTATACGGTGCTGCTTGGTGCTTATGCTCTTTTGCTTGGCAAGTACAGTGGGCAACAAGACATTATTATTGGCACGCCGACAGCAGGACGTGACCATGTTGATCTTGAGGGCCAAATCGGCATATTCGTTAATACAGTTGCGATTCGATGCCGACCACAGCCTGAAGGAACACTTGGCGGTTACATCGCCGATGTTCATAATGATGTACTGCAAGCGCTGGAGCATCAGGAGTATCCGTTTGAGGATTTGGTGAAGCGATTGGAGCTTGGGAAAAATCTGAGTCGAAATCCTTTGTTCGACACGATGTTCATTTTGCAAAATATGGATCGTTCTGTCATGCAAGGTGGCGATTTAACCTTTGAGCTTCAGCCGTTAGAGCCGGGAGTTAGTAAATTCGATTTGACGCTGGAGGTTGTGGAGAGCAGTGGAGAAATGATTTGCAGCTTGGAGTATGCCACAGCACTGTTCCACTCAGATACGATTACGCGCATGGCTCAGCATTATTGTGCAACCGTAGAGGAAATGACGGCTGCTGCCAGCCCTCTGATGAAACTAAGCGATCTATCGCTGCAAGATGGTCCGAAATAACATCCTTCTCGGCGGTATTTCCTTCGCGCTGTACCGCCGAGAAACGATTAAATGATACGAGTTTGGATCTATTAAGGAGGATAAGCGGATGAAAGTTACGTTGGACAGACAACCATTTAATGAATTCTGGGCGAACTGTATGCTCAATCAAGCCTATTCAATCGCTGTTTCTGCTCATCCCAGCTACCGATATGCAGCATATTTGAACATTCATCGATATTATCCTTGGTCTGCAGCGACAGACCAGCAATTTCGATATCCGACGATTGATACGCTGTATTATCTCGACGATTGGACCAAATTCCCATTAACCGGTGTTATGAAGTGGATTGAGCCGGGGCACTTCCGCGATAAGGAAATGTTTATAGATGAAATAAAAGAGGTGCTTGACGGTGGGCGCAATTTAAGTGTGAATGTCGATTTATTTTATTGGCTGCCGGGAAGCATGGCTTGGAAAAAGTTTCATTGGTACCATTATTCGCTGTTTAATGGTTACGATAATGAACGCTCGTCCTTCTATGTCATTGACGATACGCTTGCTGGCTATAGTGAACATGAGGTTCCTGAAGATCGGCTCAGAAAAGCATTCAAAAATTCAGAATACAATATCAACAAAAACTATAATGGCCCTGCCTATTATATTTATAATCTTCATTCAACGATTAAACCGTATGAATTGAACTTATCGGAAGTTGTTGACAATGCGGAACGGCTTACGCGTGAGCTTGACGATTTCTCCATGGAGGGAATGTGGCAAGTAGATTCAAGCCCGGATAAATATAGTGCTCATATTACGTATGCACTCATTGGAATCAACATTATATGCAACCGGCATATTGCAAATGAAGGTCTTATTCGAACGCTGCGAGAGCAGAAGCAAATAAATGTGACATTATACGAATCCCTTAAGGATCAATTGGAGATGATCTGTGACGGCTGGAATGCGATCAAGCAATCTTTTGTTACGCATAAATTTCAGCGAGATAGAGAGATAGCTCTAGCAGAAAAACTATTTGCGATGGAAAAAATATTTTGGCGTACGCTGGCTAGTGGTGTTTAACAAAATCAAATAGCTTCCTAACAAGGTGGTCGTTCCTAATTATGGATAGTATACCGTTGCTTTGTTTGCCTTACGCGGGGGGCTCGGCTCAGGTCTATAAGAAATGGTCGCGGCAGCTGGATCCTTCTATTCAATTAATTCCGATTGAATTAGCTGGGAGAGGAAGCCGTATGAGTGAGCCGCTCTACGAGGATATTCATGAGGCAGTTAAAGATATATTGCATTTAATCCGCGACTATACACAAAATCAGTATGCTTTATTCGGCCACAGCATGGGATGCTTGATCGCTTATGAATTAATTCATAGCATTCATGCAGCAGGATGGACGCTCCCCTCCGTAGTTTTTATGTCAGGGTATGGGGCGCCTCATTCCAGCCATGTGAACCGAGAAATATATCAGCTTCCCGATAAAGCTTTTATTGAAGAAGTATTAAGCCTTGGCGGAACATCTGCTGAGCTGTTCGAGCATAAGGAGCTGCGAGACGTATTTATGCCTATACTGCGAGCTGACTTTAAGCTGGTTGGCACGTACAAGCCAGAGATTAAGCGACCGCTCCCTCTTCATCTCATTGTTATGAATGGCTCTGAGGACAGCAGCCTGTACGGGACTTCAGAAGATTGGCAGTCACAAACGACGGAGACCTGTAAAATCGTCAACTTCGAAGGAGGCCATTTTTTCATACATGAACGGGAACAGCAAGTCGTTGCGCTCCTAAATGATACGCTCCTGAGGACATTGGCTGCCAAAGAAATCATCCATTCATAATAGAGAGGAGCAAAAAATATGGATAAGGTATTCATAGACGCTGGGCAGAGAAATCAATATTTGTGGCGAGAGGATGGAGGGTTTCCCTCGGACTTGCTTAGCAGAGAAGCGGAGTATCGTTCTATGGAGCAGCGCATCCATTTACCCAAAGAGCTCGCAGAAATGCTGCTCCGATATGCTGAACATTCCAATCAGCGATTGTATAGCGTACTGCTTACTGCGGTTTATATCATGCTTTATAAATATAAAGGGGATGACCAATTAACGATCGGCATTCCGTCTCAGAGATTCGGAAGTCATATGGACGGGACATGGATTCCGCTTCAAATCAGGGTAGATGAGCAAAATATGCTTCAGTCATTGCTAAAGCAATTAGACGGAGCTCTGAATGAATTCGAGGATAGTAACAAGGGACATATTTTGGAACTAGAAACGATGGATTCTGCCAGAACAAGCAGCTTTAATTCGGGACAGGCTGTAGCCGTAACCTTGGAAAATAGTTATGGGAAACCGAGCGCTGACGGGGTTGGTTTGCTCTTTTCGTACAATGTCCAAGAGTCAGAATCACCCGCCATAACGCTTACTATGACATACAATAGCTCTGCTTACAGCACGACAATGATGAAAAATTTAGCTAATCATGTTCATCGGGCAGCGGAGCTGTTAGTTCGAGGCGACGACGTTCTCCTTAGAGATGCAGCCATATTGGATGAAGATGAAGTTCAAGCATTAATAAAATCACTTTGTATTGGTTCATGCTCATCGATTGAAGCTAAGCCTTTGTATAGAAAGGGAATAGCTGGTGAATCAAGCATAACCCTGCATCACCTATTCGAGAAGCAGGCTCAATCTCGCCCCCATGAGACTGCACTTATTTGCGGCGAGGAGTCGTTTACTTACGACACGCTGAATCAGCGGGCCCACGAACTTGCTAGTAGATTGCGCAGCGAAGGCGTGCGTTCAGGAATTGTGGTTGGACTGATGGTGGAGCGAACGGTCGAGCTGGTAGTTGGCATCATTGGCATCTGGAAGGCTGGAGGCGCTTATTTGCCCATTGATTTGGAATACCCAGAGGATCGCATTCATTACATGCTGGAGGATACTAAGGCACAGGTTTTGTTAACGCAGCACGATTACCTCTCGAAAGCTTCTCAATATGAAGGCAATATTGTTTGTATCGATGAGAGAGACGAGCAGTACGCTGCTGGCAGGGAAGAGAAGGATTCACATATACTCTCAAACAGCATGGAGCAGGATAATTCCTCTCAAAATCTAGCTTATGTGATCTATACATCAGGTTCAACAGGCAGACCAAAAGGTGTCATGATTCAGCATGAGAGTGCGATACGGTTCATAGAAGGAATGGCAGAGCAAGTAGAATATGTACCAGGAAAAACGATTGTTGCTTTAGCAAGCGCTGCGTTCGATGTATCTATACATGACTTAATTATGCCGCTTCTTTATGGGATGAAGGTGATTCTAGCATCACAAGCGGAGCGCAGAGACCCAGACCTGCTCGATCGTCTCATCGTCAAACATGATGTTGAGATGATGGTAACTACCCCGATGAGACTGCAAATGCTGCTGGCTGGCAAAGAAGAGAGACCATGCTTGCGCTATTTAAAAGATTTGATCATTGGCGGGGAGCCGTTTATTCCAACCCTATGGAATCGGCTGAAGCCTTATCCACAGCTTCGAATATACAACGTGTACGGGCCGACAGAAACGACGGTATGGTCAACGATACAGCGGATTGAGGATAATCATCCTGGAATAGGCAAACCGCTTGCTGGAGTACGAACGTACATTTTGGATAAGGCGGGACGTCTTCAGCCTCCTGGAGTAGCTGGTGAACTTTGCATAGCGGGGACAAGATTGGCCCAAGGCTACTTTGGAAAGCCGGAGCTTACGGAGGAACAGTTCGTTAGCGACCCTTTTTATCCCGGTGAGAGAATGTATAGAACAGGTGATCTTGCACGCTACTTAAACGACGGAAACCTCGAATTTCTCGGGCGCAGTGACTTTCAAGTGAAAATCCGCGGACATCGCGTCGAGTTGGAGGAAGTTGGAATGATGCTCGCACGGCACGAGGACATTACTGAATCGGCGGTGCTGCTGGAAGAGGAGCAGTCTAATGGCGGATTGTTATGCGCTTATTATGCAGCAGAGTCTGAATTGTCGACATCAGAGCTTCGCAGCTTTATGGCAAGTCGAGTGCCTGAATATATGGTGCCGCAGCGTTACATTTGGCTTGCAGCATTGCCATTGAATAATAATGGAAAGATTGATCGCAAGGCGCTGCCAAAGCAGAGTGAAGTGGCTCGTTTGCGGGATAATGCCGCATTTGCTCTGCAGCTGCTTGAGCTGGATACCGATACGGAGCGGAAAGTAGCGGCTCTTTGGCAAGAGGTGCTGCATACAGTCGACTTTGCCGCTGAAGACAACTTCTTCGAGGTAGGAGGCAACTCCATCCTGCTTGTTGCTTTACATCACAACTTGGAGCAGCACTACCCTTCTCGTGTATCCGTTGCAGATTTGTTCGGACATGCGACACTCCGCGGAATGGCTGCGCTAATGGATGCACCATTCAGTGAAGAAGGAGATATGGATGGACTAGCAGGGCTGAAAGGTTTAACTTTCCCTAATCGCATCATAAGCAGAGAAACGGGTATGGATCATGCAGCCATTCCCCGTTTATGCAAGCTGGATGAAGCGCTGCTCGGAAAATTGATGCAGCTATCAGAAGACATTGGATCAGATATCGTCGATATATTGCTTGTCCTTTATATGTACGTGCTCTCCGATATTACGATGTCCGATGAAGTTACAGTCATCGTCAAAGACGGTGTAGGAGATCGGATGGTGCCTGTGACGCTGAATATGTCCCACTATATGACGGTTGTGGAAATGATCCCTGAAGTAGCTGATCAACTGGAAAACGGCRACTATTATACCTTTTCCTCGCTTGCGACAGCAGCTGGTTTCCGTACATTGGACAATGGAATCATACCATGGTTCTCTTCAACCGACTTGAGAGGAATGGAGTCCTATATGCCGCTAATCGGCTTTGCGCTTCAGCTTGAGTTTAGTGAAGACGAGTTAAACATCCGATGTCTGTATGATGCTCTTTCATGGGACATAGCAAATGTGGATGAATTGCTCACTCTGTATCTAGCATCTCTCAAGGTTGTAATGGCAGAATTAGAAGAGGGAGCTGAAAGCGTATGGTAGGCGGTACATTGCTGTTTCCCGGTCAAGGCTCACAGTATGTTGGCATGGGCAAGGATTTGTATAGGAAATATGAGCTCGCCAAAGAGACCTTTCATGAAGCGAATGAAGCGATAAACATGGATTTCACAAAACTTATGTTTGAGGGCAGCATGGAGGAATTGACAAGGACGGAATATGCACAGCCAGCTATATTAACTGTAGGGATGGCAATGTACAAAATATACAGAGACCTGCTGGGGAAGGCTCCGCAATTTTTAGCCGGTCATAGCCTTGGAGAAATTACCGCCTTGACTTGTGCAGGGGGTATCCCATTTGACAGCGCTGTCCGTATCGTTCATCGTCGCGGTGAGCTCATGCGTGATGCGGACGATGCCGGCAGTGGTGCAATGGCGGCGGTAATGTCGCTTAGCGCAGCTGAAGTTGCAGCGATCTGCAAGCACGCTAGTTCCTCGTTTCAGGGTGGAGCTGAAATTGTTGTAGTGTCTAATATTAATTCAGATGATCAGGTTGTCATTTCTGGACATAAAGGAGTATTGAACGAAGCGGTGCAGCGTATCTCCAAGCGGGGAGGCGTTGTCATCCCGCTTCATGTGAGCGCGCCGTTCCACAGTCCTCTTATGGCACCGGCAGCGCAGCTATTTGCAGAGGAGCTTAAAGGACTGAAGCTTGGAACACTCCAGCATCCGGTTGTTTCCAGTGTGACTGCAAGATTATATCGGAGTGCGGATGAGATTCCAGCAGTGCTGGCTGAGCAGATTACCGCACCCGTACAATGGACAGCGGTTATCCGTTTTTTGCTGGAGAACGGGGTTTCGGAAGCGGTTGAGATGGGCCCCCAATCGATATTGAAGAAACTAGCCAACAATAGTACAGCCCTGAGGGTGCTTTCTTTCGACCACGAACCGGATAGGGAACAGCTCCTTGAGAAGGGCCGGGATGAGGGGCAACACTATTCGTTAGATTTTATTATTCAATGTTTGACTATCGTTACGTGCATGCGTAATCGGAACAGGGATTTAGAGCAGTATGAGCAAGGTGTAGTTGTACCTTACCGCGAGGTTCAGACGATGTTGAATGAGCTTCAGCTTTCTCGTGGCAGGGCAGAGTGGAAGCATCTGGTTAAGGCTTATGAGATGCTGATCTCTGCGTTCCATACGAAGCTTGTTCCAGAGAACGAACAGCAGGATCGATTGGAACAAGTGCTTCAAGACAACGGCCTTAAGGATAAATTAGGTAGTCGATTTTTAGCTTCAAATAGAAGTTAAAGGATGTAAAAGGGAAGTCAACCATGCCAAGGAGGACTTTACGATGATTAGCAGCTTGGACGGGCCAATATATGAGTCTCCTCAATATCTATTGCAGCAATTAATACGGTTTAATACAACGAATCCGCCAGGCAATGAGCGAGATTGTATTTATTTTATTCGTGATCTTCTTCTTGAATCGGGAATCAGCGATACGATCATTATTGCTCAAGAAGAGCATAGACCTAATTTAATTGCACGATTAAAGGGGTGCGGAGATGCACCTCCTTTTCTCATGTACGGGCATGTTGACGTTGTAGGTGTAGAGAAGCAAGCATGGAGCCGCGATCCATTCGGGGGTGAGATTATCGATGGTTACGTATGGGGGAGAGGAAGCCTAGATATGAAAGGCGGTGTAGCGATGATGCTTGCCGCCTTTCTAAGAGCCCATGCAGAGAAAACAGCATTACAAGGCGATATGATTTTGGCTATTGTAAGTGATGAAGAAGCAGGCGGGGATTTAGGAGCCTCCTACTTAGTTAAACATCATTCTTATCTTTTTGCTGGTGTGAACTATGCGATAGGGGAGTTTGGTGGCTTCTCCTTTCAAGTAAGCGGCCAAAAATTTTATCCGATTATGGTGGCAGAGAAACAAATTTGTTTCCTTAGAGCTACTGTTAGAGGAGGAGGCGGACATGGTTCTCTTGGCCAAAATGAAGGAAGCATGGCGCAGCTTGCCTATATGCTGGGAGCGTTAAATAAGGTCAAGCTGCCGATTCATGTCACGCCCGCAGCGTCGTATATGATTCAATCCATGGCATCGGCATTGCCCCTATTGCCGAGGTTATTATTGAAAGGGCTGCTTCGGCCACGCCTGAGCAATCTCATGCTGAGGATAATGGGTGACAAGGGAAAGCTGTTTCAACCGCTGCTTCGCAACACAATAAGTGCTACGATTGTGCATGGCGGCGAAAAAATCAATGTGCATCCAAGTGAAATCATCGTGGAGATGGATGGGAGGATGCTGCCCGGTTTTACTCCAGAGCAGTTCATAGCCGAGCTGTACGATCATGCCATAAAACATCAAATAACGTTAGAGGTGATTCGTCATGACCCTTGTCCAGAAAGCCCGGAAATGGAATTGTTTGAATTGCTGTCAGATGTCCTGAAGAAAGCGGATGAAGCTGCAGTGCCCATTCCGATGCTGCTGCCGGGTGGAACAGATGCGAGACATTTTTCAACATTAGGTATTCAAACGTATGGTTTTTTGCCAATGACGCTCCCAGAGGACATGAATTTCTCGGAGTTGATCCATGCTGCAGATGAGCGTGTGCCTGTTGTTGCTATTCGTTTTGGGGCAAAAGCTATTCATGAAGTGATGGCGCGTTATGGAAATTCGAGGTTATAATAGATTCAGACGAGTGCATTAAGGATAAGTTGAGGGGGAAAGGAGCAGCAAGCTGTGCAGGCTGAAATCATGGTTTTGAAAATACCGCAAAACATCACGTCGAATGACTACCGGCAATTGTTAAGTCTCGTATCAGAAGAGAAGCGTTTAAAAATAAGTCGATTGCGACAGCAATGTGATGTTTATCGGACTTTATTTGGTGAAGTGCTTGTACGTGCTGCAATTGTGCGAAACCTAGACCTATCCAATCAAGAGATTCAGTTTACTTACAATTCATATGGTAAGCCGTCACTTATCGGTTGCGAAGATTTTCACTTTAATATTTCGCATGCTGGAGATTGGGCTGCCCTATTTATAAGCTCTTCCCCGGTAGGCATTGATGTGGAACAAATATGTGAAATAGATGAAAGCATAGCAAAATCTTATTTTTCGAAAACGGAATATGAACGTTTGTTTTGTTTGAGAGGGGAGGAGCGAACCGCTTATTTCTATGATCTTTGGACGCTGAAGGAAAGTTACATAAAAGCAAAGGGTAAAGGGTTGTCCATACCGCTTGATTCCTTCTCAATACATATTGGTGAGGATAGCTCCATCGCTTTAACTCCGAGAACGGAAGCTTATTTTTTCAAACAATATGAACTGAACCGAAGCTATAAGCTGGCGGCTTGTACTACTGCTCCAAAAGGTTTCCCTAATCAGCTGCAGCATTGGAGCATGGAGGATTTAATACACCTCTTTTTCTAATTGTAATACATTGCGTTTGTACCATTCATGTGAAACGACATGGCGCGTGATAAGCGAAAACCCTTTCTGTATCGAAAGGTGGACTTCGCTTATCGCGCGTCTTTTGTGTTTATACTATAATCAAAGATATTTATGTATGGAAGTAAACGGATGTATGGAGGTTGTTGGATTGACATTAACGTTGATTGGTGAAATTAGTGGCATAAGCAGGTACCCGATTAAGTCATTTGCAGGAGAGGAACTGGATGCCTGTAAAATCGATAGATACGGATTAATGGGCGACCGTTGTTATGCTTTTTATGATGAAACAAAGGAAGGCTGGGATAGCTTCTTTACTGCAAGAGAAATTCCGGCGATGCTGGCATACAAAGCGAAGCTGGTTGATGAACGCACGAGCGCAGAGCATCCCCTATTAGAAATAACTTCTCCAGAGGGTCAGACCTTCAGCTGGGACGAGGAGCTGTTAGCTGAAATGCAGAAGTACTCCAAGAAGAAGATGCGGATGCTCAGTTATAAAGCACAAAGTCCTGACCTTAAAGCGGTGGATGAAGGCAGTATCCTCATCATCACCGATAGGAGCTTGCAAAAGCTCGAAGCGATATGRGGAAAACAGCTGGACGCGCGGCGCTTTAGAGCAAATATACTTATTACAGTAGAGGAAGGCGCTTTTGGAGAAAAAGAGTGGCTAGGCAGACGAATAACGGTAGGCGGTGCTGAATTGCAAGTGGATAAATATTGTGATCGCTGCTCCATGGTTACGCTTGATCCAGATTCGCTAGCACGTGATGCTTCCTTATTGAAAAAAATTAACACAGAGATGAATTTAAACTTCGGGGTGTATGCTTCTGTAAAAAAGACAGGAGACATTGAAGTAGGCGAAAAGGTATTTCTTATGGATTGAAAAAAATCGCTGCCCGAATGCCACTGTGGCAAGGGGGCGCGATCTTTTTTTTTTGAACTAGAATGCTTATAGTCGTTTACGTTTATAGAAGACGATGAATGCACAGGAGAGAAGCAGGATCACGATGGCGATTCCAGCCGTCGCGGCTTCTTTAGGACTGCCTTGTGCCTGAGTTTGCTGCGTGCCAGGGCCGCCGAAGCCTCCGCCCATGCCGCCACCCATATCATTTGGTCGTTGGCCGCCAAACCCGCCTTGCATGCCGCCTTGCTGATTAGGCATTTGACCATCTGGCGGCGCCATGCCCGCATCGCCTTGAGTGCCCTGTGTAGTAGGGGAGGTAGTGTTGTCAACTACTTGCTGAACGACGCCATCTGCCACAGCACCTTGCGGACTCAGCTCTTTGTTCGCTGTAATTCCGGCATTAAGCTGTCCGGCTCCTGCGTTAACAGCAGCATTGCTGTTTCCCGCATCGGCTTGACCGTTACCCTCCTGAGCGTTTGGCCGATTGCCGCCGAATCCGCCACCACCGCCCATTCCACCACCGCCACCCATCCCGCCGCCGCTGCCAGATCCGTCGCCTGCTGCAGGCATGGTACCGGCGAGCTGCTGTGCAATGGTGCTGGTTTGCTGCGAGTTAAAGGAAACAACCTGAGCAACACCTTGCTCATATTGCTCATACGTGTAGAAGGAGGAAGGGTCTGCCTTTACATAGTCCGAGATCATAGCTTTAATTACATCGACCCTTGCCTGAAACGTATCGGTTGCCAAATACCCTTCTAACATATCAGTAACGATTTCGTGATATTTATCTTTATAGGCATCCACTTTAAGCAGCTTGTCAATAAGCGGCCGATCGGCTATCGCGCCAGTAGTTGGCTCATCAATGAGCACGCTGGAGCCGCCGAAACCGCCAAAGGACATATTGTAATCCCATGGCAAAATGCTGAAAATACCGTCATCCTCATACAAATAATAATTATGTTTTTTCTCAGAGAGGTAGCTGTCAAAGTTGCCGGCTACTGCGTTTAAGGCAATGAACTTAAGCGCTTCATCAACGTCCAGCACACTCTCGTAACTTGCGCCATTGTTCAGTTCATCCAGCATATCGAGCAAAATATCATCATTTGATTTGTCGGACTTCAAATCGAGTCCCGTATAGGCATCGATCGTTTCGAGCCAGTTGAGCTCGCTGCCGTTGCCGCCGTTTGCTTTGTAAAGCGCACCATATGCATTGCCGAAATTACGTTCAAGATAGGCATCGCCAATCTGCTCGACAGCCAAATAAAAGCCCCAAAGCTCGCCATTGACGTAAACATTGACATATGAGTATTTTGGGGTTGGAAGTCCCATTTGCTCAGCAAGCTCATACGATAGAAACTCTCGCATATAAGAGGCATCGCTGTAGTTGTTATTTAAATTAATTTTGCTTATTCCTTGCAAGGTTTGATTAACATATTCATCGAATGAAATTTTAAAGCTGTATCGATCGGAATCGGTCATTCTTACGACACTGTTCAAGCTGAGGTTGCCCTTCGTTCGAATGGCTACGTTATCGAACTTCTGACCGTTGTATTCGACCGAGGCTTCTTTATATTCCTCCGCGCTGGCGTTGTCCAGCATATTTTGGAACGCATCCTCGTCGATCGTAATTTTTACATCTACGATTTTATCTTTAGGAAAAACCGTTTCATCTAGCTTTTGCTCATCCGCTGATTTCTCATCTGTACCCGTTGCCGCACCAGAGCTGCTGAGACTGAAGGATGTACCGCCTGCGGCACATCCAGCGAGTAAAGTAACCAGGAGAATGGAGCAAAAGCATAATAAGATTACACGCGCTTTCGCTTTCATGAAAACACCTCCCGATAATTAGGATACATAGTCCCCGCTATAGCTAATAAGTACGGCGTTACGAACGCCAGCCAGCTCCGTCAGTTGGTTAACGAAACGTCCGGTTTCGTCGCGAAGGCGAATTTCCAGCGTCATTTCAATATTGCCCTGCGTCACTGTTTTTTGCTTCACGTTATAACGTTTAACGAGCGTGCCGACTTGCTTGTGAACAAGCTGCTCGGTAGCATCGCTGTCGCAGTTAACAACAAGCAGGTAAGGTGTTTCCACCGATCCGCCCTTAACGAAGAAGAACAGAATAAGACCAACCACAACCGAACCAATTACCGCTAGTGTAAAGAAGCCCGCGCCAGTAACGATACCTGCAACAGCAGCCCAGAATAGGAAAATTAAATCGGTTGGATCTTTAATTGGAGTACGGAAACGGACGATGGACAGAGCGCCAACCATACCGAGCGACAGCACGAGATTGGAGTTAATTGCGATAATGACAACTGCTGTAATCATGGTCATGCCGATCAGCGAAACGTTAAAGCTTTTTGAATAAAGCACGCCGCTAAATATTCGTTTATAAAGCAAGTAAATGAAGAAGCCGAGTAAAAAAGCGACGCCTAGCGTAATCAATATTTTCGAAAGGCTGATATCAGAAGCAAAGTTATCCAGTACTGAATTTTTTAAAAGATCGGCAAAATTTGTTGTCGTCTCCGTTGCTGCCGCGGCAGTTGTAGTGGTTTCCATTTTAATAATCCTCCCATGTGTTGAACTTCAAATGTTTTCGGCAGATGACATACTTTGATGCGGATTGCCGGTTTAGTCCTTCCAGCTGCAAAGCGATTCGGATAAAGGCTGGAATGTATTCGTCATATTTCACCTCAAGAATGATTAAATCATTGTCGAGTGCGCGTACGGGCTCCACCTTTTCATCAAAAATATTAACGGCATGAAGCCCGGTGCGCAGCTCCTTGTCGAACGTAATGCGTACGTTGCCGTTAGCGTAAACATATGGCTCACGGACATAATCGACGATGACCTTCGGACGCAGCAAATGATGCTTCATTTCATTGTGAATTTCGTTCAAAAGCGGCTTGTCCGGCCCTCTAAGGACGTCGTAATCGCCATCCATAAGCTTGTCGTACATTTCCCTCGTTAGCGGTTCCTTCACCTTTGCGATGTAGTCCTTGAATTTAATTTTTTTCTCAAAATGAATGACATGGTCTTGGCCATTGTATATGCGGATACGATATTTGACCCGATCGCGAATGCCGCCAAGCTTCTCATGCAAAGCTTTGTTGTTTATATCATCAAAATATAAGCTTCTAATATGGTACTCGCCTGACGGACCGACATGTTTGTCTTGTTCCATCAGCTCCTTTAGCCGCTGGCGAATAATAAAGTATTGATGATAGTTAATGAAAAATTTCAATTCATGGCGATAGTTTAGGTTCTTGTTCATCTCACACCTCATTTCATGTTCAGCGCCCCTCGCTGCTTACAAATGTTATTCTACGGGCCTTTACTTATTCTTAACTTAAGGCTGGCTGAAAGATTGCTGAATGCGCCGTGCAACAGCTTTTTGTTAAGATATAATTAAAATTAGATAGAGAAGAAGGAGTGTGACTAGGATAAAAATCCGAAAAGACATGATGATACTGCTCATATGCTGCGCCTTATTAGTTGTGGGAGCCATTGGCATGGAATGGTTAAAGGCCAATAAGTCGGTGAAGCCAGCCGCGATTGTGACTACGTTGAAGGGCGATCCAAAAACTAGCCGCGCCTTCACTTGGCATAGTACGAATGCACACTCCGATTCAACTGTTCAGATCATTGAAGGAGCCGTCCCTAGCGATTGGGAAGAGGCTCATGTAATGACTTTTAAGGGTACAACATCATCGATTGACATAGGTGAGGATACTTTGCGGGGTGTTCATAAAGCAGAAGCAACCGGCCTTAAGCCGGGAACCATATACACGTACCGAGTAGGCAGCGGAGAAAAAGAGGCATGGAGCGATGCTGCACAATTTAGGACGGAGGCTGAAGCAAGCGATGCTTTTACTTTCATAAACGTAACGGATTCGCAAGGCGTGACGGAGCAGGATTTTGAGCTGTGGGGAAATACGCTGGATCAGGCGTTTAACGTTTTTCCGGCGTCTGCCTTTATCGTCCATAATGGTGATCTGACAGAAGAGCCCACCGATGAGCATGCCTGGACCGAGCTTTTCGCAAAAGCAGGCAAGTGGGTAACACAGTTTCCATTTATGCCAGTTACGGGCAACCATGATGAAGTGGATGGAGATGCCAAGCGATTTGTTTCTCATTTCAACTTACCTGCGAGCGGCGCTAAGGGATCGAATGCGGGAACGACATACTCGTTTGATTATGGTTCTGTTCATTTTGTTATTTTAAATTCGGAATCGAATATAAAGGAGCAAACAAGCTGGCTGAAAAAAGATTTGGAGAGCACGGATAAGCCATGGAAAATCGTTGCTCTGCATCAAGGGCCTTATGGAGGCAATACGAACAAGAAGGTGAAGGATTGGACAGCGCTATTTGATGAATTCGAGGTTGATTTGGTGCTGCAAGGTCATAATCATGAATACTCCAGATCCTATCCGCTTCGTGATGGTCAAATCACAGGCGACGGTGATCAAGCGGTGCAAAACCGAGCGGGCACTGTATATGTGGTAACCAATACAGCAGGGCAAAAATTCAATGAGAAAAAGGAAGATAAGTTTTATCATAAGGTTCATTTTCAGAATGAGAAGCAAATGTTTGCAGGGATTACGGTAAATGGCGACAATTTAACTTATCAAGCCTATGACGTGGAAGGTGCAAAGCTGGATGAGTTCGTGCTACAGCACGGAGATGCCAATGCTAAAATGAAGTGACATTACAAAAAGCCGATTTCTTTGCAAGCTAAGAAATT
>NZ_JBFRDK010000098.1:0-23772 GCF_052113545.1 Paenibacillus sp. TAF43_2 | reverse complement strand
TTGCTGCCCAGTGCCCTGCTGTATCCTTGAAATGCGGCTCTGGATCTGGGCTCGGTGTTGGAACCGGACTTGGTGTTGGGTTCGTTCCAGGGTTTGGCGTCGGACTAGGCGTTGGATCAGGACTCGGACTTGGTGTAGGGTCCGGGCTAGGGCTCGGTGTTGGATCTGGAGTTGGGCTAGGCTCTACGCCAGTGTCCTTCTTTTTCTCCACCGTTACGGCAACCTTAGCTGTAAATCCGCCGTCTACCGTCACAACCGTAAGGGTAGCTGTTCCTTCTTTTAGAGCTGTAACAATGCCGTTTGTATCGACCGATGCAATGGCTGCTGCATCGCTGGACCATAACACGGCTTTATTATCCGCATTCAGCGGTGCAACTTCTGCAGTMAATTGCAGCTGCTCTTCTTCCTTTAACGTAACCGCATCCTTGTTCACCGTAATTCCTGTTACATGAACAGCCGTATCCGGCTGCTTCAACACAATAAACGTGAACGTTCTTGTTACAGTCGATTTTCCATCTGATAGAACAGCGGTCAGTGTTACAATCTGATCTCCATTTTCATAAACAGGCCGTGCAACAGTTCCGCTATTACTAATGATTGGCTCATTATCTGATTGCCATGCAATGGTTGCTCCATGCAATCCAGTCGTTGGCAGCTCAAGATCCGTCAGCACTGCATCCTTGCTGCTATTCTCCCCAAGGAAGCTCAGGTCGTCTAATTGATCGGCCGCATGTTGAAGCAGCAGCACCTCCATGCTTGCCAGCTTCTCATTTGCCGCCACATTAAGCTCGCTCACTTCAGAGGCAAGAAGTGCGCCATTATAGATTTGGAAGTCTGCGATCATACCGCCAAAATAAGCGTCTCCCGCATAAAAGGATTTTCCAATAAAACCGCTGATGCCGTTTTTATTGTTAATTTGATCGAGAGTAAAGCCGCCAGCATTACCAGTCGAGACTAGCTGGCCGTCTACATACAGCGACAGCTTGTTGTCTGTACCCGACATTACTGCCGTAACGAGCTTCCAATCATCTGATTGGAGCAGCGGCGCTTTCGTCGCCACTTCATTGCGCCAGCCATTCGTTGCGATACCGAATCGCGCCGTGCTGTCTGCATTATATTTTGGCGTCATATACAAATAATGTGTATCGCCTTGTCCAAGCGCAAACAGCCATTCTGCACTGTTCTTGCCTTTCCAATTGACAAGAGCAGATACCGTAACATCCGTCAGCCCATCCAAAATACCCTGCGGCATTTCAATATAAGAGCTTGTATTGCCGCCAGCAAAGCTGATGGCTCCTGCTGCATCCGTCTTAATCCACTCCGCGTTTGCAGGATTAACCCATTTGCCATTGTATTTGCCAGTCTGGTCAATGACCGAAGTGCCTTCCAGCTTGCTCATATCATAATGGACAATCAGCTCTTTTGGAGACTCAACAACATCGCCTTTGCTATCCGTTATCATAATCCAGCTAATTTGCGGATCAGAGCTTGTTGCGCCTGCGTTCGCCGCTCGATGCACTGTCAGTTCCAGCTTTCCGTTATCAACGGCTACATTGCCATAGCTAAGCACATCTTTTGCTGAGGAGAAAACATACCCGCTTGTTTTTACGGTACCGTTCAGCAAAATATCAGCTATCCGTTTGCCGTTTGAATACTGGGACCACGGGTCGTACAAGCCTACATAAACATCGTAGCTTCCATTATCGATGTCGAAGCGGTACGAGAGATYATTGCCGGCATTGCTTTTCAAATAACGCAATCCATCAAAAATATTGCCGCTGCTCGTACCGGATGTCAGCGTATTGTCTCCGATATAACCCCAAGTTTGATTGTTCGCCGGATCGTATTTCTGATCGATAACGTTTCCGTTTAACAAATGATCTTCGCCAATCAATTGAGTAATGTCTTTATAATCTGACGTTTCCGCACCGCCTGCATGAACAAAATAAGTGCTGCCCTCTGGAATGACATACATCTGATGTTCGATTACTTTATTGGAGAGCTCTGTCAGCTTGCCGCTGACGCGCACCGTCCCCGGAATTTTGAATGACGCTTCATTTATGCTCCAGCTCATCGGCGTATCCTTCACCGTTCCATCCGATAAAGTCACTTGTACAGTCGTCGGAAGTACTGGCGCTTTGCCAATTGTTGTACTTGCAGGAAGCGGAGTATTCAATGTCACCTTTCCCATGCTGTCGAGCAAATCAAGCGACCACTCATCATGCCATTGAAGGGCAATTTCATCATTTTGACCAAATTCAATCGGCAGCCAAATATAGCGGGAATTTGCAAGATCGTTTTGATTCCAGCGGTCACCCATATAGATGAATTTACCCGCAGCCGCGTCTACTGTAATCACTTGAGTGCTCTGCGAGCCAAAGGTCGTTGAGCTTCCAGGCGCAACATCGCGCATCGTTTTCCACGGTCCCATCATGCTGTCGGCAACCGTATATTTGCCCACGTTCGGAGCCCAGCCCGTCGCACCGGATGAAATCATGTAATATTTCCCTTGATACTTAAATAGTGCCGGCGCCTCGCGCTGAGCTAGCGGGAATACGCGCACATAGTCCTCGCCATGCACTCCCTTGTACTCCGTATCTCGCTCTACGTTGCCGTCTTTATGCCAACCAACAACATCTGTATACGAATCATTGAGCTTGGAGATGTACATCGTTAAATTTTCTTCACTCGAATAAATCAAATAACCGGTGCCGTCGTCATCCTTGAATAACGTCATATCCCGAGCCATGCCTGGCTGGTTTGGCTGGCCGTTATCAGTTGCTCCCTTAGGCGCTTGATCCATGCGATGGCTCTCCTGATAGACAAAAGGTCCGAGCGGTGAGTCGCTAAGCGCATAGCCGGCTTCTGCTTTCGCATAGTTGGCTGTCGATGTCGCACTTGGGCCATCCGTGTGCATCCACATCACATATTTTTTTGTGTGATCGTTATAAATGACTTTAGGACGTTCAATGATGCGATCCGTACCGATGTCGTTCAAAATATCGGCTTGATCTGTCCGACCAGCATATAGCTCTGAAATAAGCGGATCATTCTCAAAGTCATCTATGGAACCGATCGCTGTCAGGGCGAGTCCATGATCCTCCCAGTTGTACAAATCCTTGGACGCGTAAACCCTTACCCCTCTGGCAGGCAAATAACCATAGGTTTTATCCTCGCCGTACCAGTAATAGGTTTGTGTATTCTCATCAAACATCATGCCAGCGCCGTGCGCTTGAATGAGCGCACCGTTTGTATCTCTCCAAACCGCACCGGGTTTAAAAGAATTGTATGTCTCTTTAACCGCCAGCTCTGATATCGCCTTTGATAATGCTGCGATAGCCGAAATAATCTGCTCCTGGATTGCGAGATCCGTAATATCCGCGCCGCTGCCCACTAGCGATTGCAGAATGGAATCACTCTCTTGAATGACCTCGTTCAGTACTGCGAGACTGAATGGCGTATATTTCGTGTTTGCTGCTTCAGCTTTTGCTGCTGAAATCTTGTCATCTAAATCAGAAAGTGGAACCGTTCTGTTCTGTCTAATGATGAGATAATTAACGAGTGGATCGTTATAGTTTGAGAGCGCAGCTGTTGCCGGCCCTTGTATCCTTACGTTTAACATCCCATCGGTAACGCTGATTTTGCGATAAGTAACCGATTTCTCAGCCCCTTCACCGCCAATTGCAAAATCACCGCCTGAAACGTTATTCCCTTCCAGCAGCAAGTTCACGCTTCTTCCGCTCCACGGATTATTGAAGCCAAAGGTCACGTCATATTCGCCAGCTGGCAGCTCAAAGTCATAAGCCAGTGCCTTATCTCTAACCTGCGTACCGTTATARTATCTTAACGATCCGGATTTGGTCGTTGCATCCCAAACGTTTGTGCCGCTCGTTGTCGTCACCAAGCCCCATGATTTAGAGGTTAGGGGATCCATTCCATATACCTGCTCCGTAACCGAGCTATACAAGCCCAGCTTGTCGTTCCCTTCAACCGTCTTCGGGGTTGAATCACCTGCATTAACGAAATATAAAATATAATCGTTATCCTTCAGCTCCTGCTCTGTAAAATCGTCGGTGACAGCTAAAGCTTCCTCTAGCCCTTCACTTGCTGCGTTTACAGGGGCAAGCGAGGTTAGAAAACTTGCTAATAGAGAGAAGCATAGCGCCAAAGACAGCCATTTCTTTCTTTTCAACAATTGAATTCCTCCTTTAGTTTGGGTATCCGCTCTTTATGTATGCGTTTGCAGATCATGCTGCTTAGAACGTCTCCATGAATGTTAGCCTAGGTGTACCGTCTCTTCAACTGAACAATTTAGACAGCAATGAACTTCCATTAGACCGCCTAATTCTCCCGAAAATGAAGCGGTTATGTTCACTCAGGTTTGATTTTTTCACCTGCTCAAAACGATGTGCACACATGTGAAAAAAGAAAAAAGACTGCCGCGGGCAGCCTCTACTTCTGTGCTATTTATGCAAATCTCGTCTCTTGATAAGCATTCGATTATTGGAAACGATACGAATAATACCATAAACAAACAACCCAACAACAATCATATACAAGCCTAAAATGATCAATGACYATGGATTGAACATTTGTAACGGAAAAATGTTAATCAGTATAATGGGAAACTGTGCGAATAATACGACTGAAAGCAAGGACAAAATTCTTTTGTTGCGATCAATTAGAGAGTCCAGATCGGAGTAGATTTCAGGCCTCACCTCACTGTAGGGCATTCGCCAAATATACCAGCCTGCGCCGGAATATACGAGCTCCCAGCCTGCTTCTTTAAACAGCTGCACATAGTTTGGGTCCTTGTTCATCTGATAGTCGAGGCAATATCTTAGCTTTCTAGTCTCACCCTTCTGGAAATGGAAACGAACGACATTGCCGCTTACTTTCCTCAGATGCCATCCTTCCGCTTCCTCTTGCTCAAGCCATCTCTCTATTTTTTCCGAATCCCAGCTTACCCACCATTTCGTCAACCGTTTCTCGTTAATCATGAAGTTTCCCCTCCACTTTTAAACTATTATGATACAGCTCTCCGATCCGGTTCATCTCTAGTTTGAGCAAGGTTTTACCGTCATCCGTGATGCGATAAAATTTACGCCTATCCTCTTCAAGCACAACTTCAATTAAGTTGTCTTTTTCCATTCGCGACAGGCTTCCATACAAAGTCCCGGCGCCTAAATGAATTCTGTTGTTCGTCAGTTCATCTACATGCTGCATGATCCCGTAACCATGACGAGTCTCTATAAGCGACAGCAAAATATAAAAAGCCGTTTCCGACATGGGCAAATAATTGCGAAGTAATTTCTCCATTGTGACTCGGCTCCTTTTGTGTGGAACTACCGAAAGTGTATATCACCCTATGCTATATCGCATCTCGATATATCATGATGCGATTGTATCACGTCACGATATATAAGTAAATCATTTCCACGCAAAAAGAAGACCACTGCTCGTACGCAGTGGTCTTCTTTGTTACCATTTTGGCGTTGGTATGCTGCTCGCCATTATGTTCCATCATTCACAACAAGCCCAAAAATCGTCGCCATTGTAATCGCCTGTGCAGGCGAGATAATGCAGCGCCGCAAATCCTCTAGCGAAGCGCCTAAGCTGTTAAATTCACAGCTGCTAATATCGACGCCGCCAAGCTTCGTCTGTGAAAGCTGCGCCTGATCGATATTTGTTTCATGCAGATAGAAATTAGCTAATGTCATATTGGACATGTCCGCTTTGGCTAACGAGCTTTTGTCGAATTTAACGCTTTTGGCATTGGTGAAGCGCAGTACGGCATAATCCGCCACACATTGCTCGAACCTTACGTTGCGCAGCATTGAGCCTGTCAAATCCATGCCAAGCAGCTTGCAATTAAGGAATGTGACCCTATGAAATACCGCTTCACTTAGATCGATATTTGATAAATCGCAGTTGTCAAAACGAACATCGGTAAATTCCGCTTTTCGCAGGCTTGTCGCCCGAAACGATACGTTAGTAAACACTACGCGATCAAAACAAGGCTTATAAGCCGATTGATTATGAACACCGCTGTCTTGAATGATGCTGTCGCTAATCTCGATCTCATCCGCCCATTCGTAATCAGGAACGTCTAAAGATTGCAATTCGCTTGATATTTTAGGTGCTTCAATTTTCTCTTTTTTGCTGGACATAAGTATGAGGACCTGCCTTTATTATGAAATAAATTCTATACAACCTCAGCTTCTTTATATTATACACTTTCAAATCCTGATAGGACGAATTCGTTTTTTAAGCAACAAATCTTAAGGATGCGGATTGAACATTATGAAAAAACGGGTAATGAGTTGTATTGTTTGGCATCGCTAATGACTTCTTGTGCTCCCCCATCTATAATGTGATTAAATAAAGTATGCAATAAAGGGGGACTTCACTCCCTTTTTAGACGGAATAGAGGTGTGTTATGAAATACGAGATGTCGCTGGAGCAGCGCGATAACATAATGGGAACGCTCACGGAGGAGCAACGTCATTTTTTGCACCATGAGCTCGTTAGAGGCAGAAGAACGTTGTTCGCACGACAGCTTGCCCGAAAAAAATGCCAGTTCATTCCCGAGGACGCTGAATTCGAGGATATTGAATCGTTTATTGAAGAATGGGACTATATCGGGTTCACCGATAGCGGTGAAGTGTCTCCTCATACAAAATGTGAATGCGGCCGTTCCTTGCGCTACCAGCATCAGGTGCTTCATCTCCCTACCAATACGATTCGCTACTTCGGTATCGAGCATTTACAGCTGCATACCGGAATTGATGCGAAAGCGATATCGGATATTATGAAAGGCTTCGACATCCTCGATGGCGAGATGAATGAAATGTTATGCAAATATAGAGATGGCTGGCAGCTCGATCAGCATCTTTTTTTGCCGCTGCCATCTGAGCTTGAAGTACCTGCCGACATTCAAGCACATATCGATGCCAATCTTCCGCTGCTGGAGAGACAGCTGTCCCGTATCCGCAGAAGACTGCATGAACTGGACCTAGCGAGCAGGAAGAAGCGAATAGCAGCCGCTTTAACCTTCTATGATCAATCGTCTTCAGAAGACGATGAACAGCAAATACCGGAGACCMCGAACCTGCATAGCGACTACCGTTCTGACAAGGACATCATGGAAAACAGCAATCAGCCTGTTGACCCACCAAACCATTCGCAAGGCTCCTTCGATTTTGGAGATAACGAAGTAACGCAAGGCGTACTCAGCTTTGACAATTCCAATGATGGCCAAGGTGCATTTGTATTTGATGAAATCGAAAACAGTCAAGGCGCCTTCGTCTTTGATGAGATTGAGGAGAGCCAAGGCGCGTTTGTGTTCGATGAGCCTCCGGTGAACCAAGATGCGTTTGCATTCGAGGAGGCTGGCAAAAAATTAGGCGCTGCCGCAATGCGAGAATCTGAGCTAAGCAGCTCGAATGCCAAAACTTCAAGTCCCTTTTATTTGTCGCAGCCGGCTCAACGCGTCGTTGATGATGCTCTCAAGTATGGACGTATCAGCACATTAGCGATCTCTAACTTCTTAATTGAACAGAAGCTTGTACAAGATATACGAATGTCTACTGGAAAACCTGGCATCTACATTGCAGTGGCAGCCTATTTGGACAAGCTTTCAGCTGCAGGCCAATGTGAGCTCGTACTCGGCAATTCCGAGGATCGCGTTTATTCGAATTCGAAGACTTCGTAATTGCTTTTTGTACCAAGCAAGCGTTCATCCAGCTTTCATTTTAAATCGAATTTCTATTTTTGAGTCCACTCTATCGACCTCGTTTTATTGTGAGAGCTTGACCATCGATATATCGCAAAGAATTGCTGCTTCATGGTCAAGCCTCTCCTCTATGGCAAAAACTCCGCGTAATTACTCATTTTTCTCGTAAAATAAATAATCATAATCTTATGAATTATTAACGTTATTTTTTACCATAATAATTAAACCTGCAACATAAACTTAATATTTTCCGTTTTTAAACTTGATAACAAAAATGACACCGAGGAGATTGATTACGATGAAAAAAAGATATTTCGCATTTATGCTTGTCATTGCATTAGGTTTGGTGCTGACGGCATGCTCAGGTTCGAACTCAAATTCAGGAGCTAATTCCAATACATCAGGCAACAAAGAAGAGCAATTCGTAACAACAAAAACGACAAAAGAGATGGTTGACGGCATGTTGGCCAAAATTGAACAACCCGCGTTAGCAGAAATGACAGGCGACATGGTGAAACAAATGTATTACTTCGATCCATCTATTCTGGAAGAATATACAATTATGTCACCGTTAATGAATGTTAAAACAAATGAAATAGCAGTTTTCAAAGTGAAGGATGCTAAAGATATTGCTGCTGTTGAGGACGGAATCAAGAAACGTGCTGCAGATGTTCAAAAATCGTTTGAAACTTATTTGCCGGATCAGTACGAAAACGCCAAAAACTACAAGCTTGTAGCGAAAGGCAATCACGTCTTTTTCGTCATTTCTGAACAAGCGGATAAATTTGTAACTGAATTCGATTCCTTCTTCGCTAAAAAATAAGCAATATGGTATTCAGCAGTCTACTTTTTCTATTTCTATTTCTGCCTGCTGTATTGCTGCTGTATTTCGTGTCTCCGTGGCGAATTAAAAACTTTGTTTTGTTCGCCACAAGCCTCGTATTCTACGCATGGGGCGAGCCCGTGTACATCGCAATTATGCTGCTCTCGACGGTTACTGACTACAGCTTCGGACTTGCTCTTAGCAACCCGAAGCGGAGCAGTCTGCAGCGGAAATGGATTGTCGTCGCCTCTGTCGTCGTAAACTTAACCTTGCTTGGTTACTTTAAATACGCTGATTTTCTCATTAACAATGTGAATGCACTATTAGGTACACAAATACCATTAACTGAACTGGCGTTGCCAATCGGTATCTCCTTTTATACTTTTCAATCGATGTCCTACATTATTGATGTTTATAGAGGTACAGCAAAGGCACAACGCAACTGGRTTGATTTCGGCACGTTTGTCGCTTTATTCCCTCAACTGGTCGCAGGACCAATTGTTCAATACTCTACAATTGCGGAGCAATTGCGTCATCGCACAGTGAACATCGAGCTGTTCGCCGAGGGCGTTAGACGATTTATTATCGGTTTAGCCAAAAAAGTACTGCTTGCCAACAATATTGGATTGTTATGGAATACGATATCAAGCACAGGAGCAGATACGATGCCTGCCTTGACCGCTTGGCTCGGCATTATCGCCTTTGCTTTTCAAATTTATTTTGATTTCAGCGGTTATTCCGATATGGCCATTGGGCTTGGCATGATGTTTGGTTTCCGTTTTAACGAAAACTTCAATCGTCCTTATACGGCACAAAGCATTACTGATTTTTGGCGCCGCTGGCATATATCGCTCAGCACCTGGTTCCGCGACTATGTGTACATACCGCTTGGCGGCAACCGCAAAGGTCAGTGGATACAGCTTCGCAACATTATGATCGTATGGCTGCTGACCGGCTTCTGGCATGGAGCCAGCTGGAACTTTTTACTTTGGGGCTTATACTTCGGCGTTGTTCTTGTGTTCGAGAAATGGTTCGGTCTAAAGCTGCTGCAGCGAATGCCAGCTTGGGTTAGGCATATGTATGCGCTGCTGCTTATTTTAATCGGTTGGGTATTCTTTGCCTTTGACGATTTAGGTAATATGGGTACTTACTTTGCTGCGATGTTTGGCGCCAATGACCAGCCATTATGGAATAATGAAACTTTATATTTATTGTACACAAATGCGATTTTACTCGTATTATTAGTGCTCGCATCCTTGCCTAAGCGCAAGCTCAAGGAAGACAGAAGTGCGCGACCCGTTTTACAGCTTGGCTGGCATGCTTTGTTGTTCTTTATATCCGTTGCTTACTTGGTTGATGCGACGTTTAACCCATTTCTTTACTTCCGTTTCTAATGTAAAAGGAGGCTGGCGGTTTTGAGCAAGAAGACGGACCACGTTTTTGTGTGGGGCTTCGTCGGTGTCCTATTTGCTATGTCGTTATTATTTTTTTTACTGCCCGTACAAGCATTCTCGGACGTTGAGAATCGCACGCTCCAGAAGTCACCTGAGCTGACTTGGGATAATCTTTGGTCTAAGAAGTTTGCCGATGATACGGAAAACTACGTAACCGATCATTTTCCTTTCCGAACCAACTGGGTATGGACGAAGTCTGTATTTGAGCAGCTTCGCCTGCAGCAGGAAAATAACGGCATCTACAAAGGCTCTGACGGCTATTTGTTCGAGAAATTTAATGAACCGAAAGATAAAGATATAGAAGAATACACTGCTGCGGTGAACAAGTTTGTACAAAACCATCCTAACGCCAACATCACCTTTATGCTTGCTCCGACCTCCATTGGCCTGTATCCGGAACGGCTGCCATGGCTGGCTGATGCTTACCCGCAAACGAAGGTAAACAGCTTTATTGCCGATCAGGTAAAAGGGAGCTTGTCATTTATCGACGGATTCGAATTTCTGAAGCTTGAAGCCGGCAGCAGCAGACCTCTTTATTACAAAACAGACCACCACTGGACGACTTATGGCGCCTATCTAGCCTATGTTACTTACGCGGAGAAGATGGGTTGGACGCCAATGGCCGAGAAGGATTTCGACATCGAGACCGTTACCAACTCTTTWCTAGGCAGCTATCATACTCGCGGTCAGTTCAGCGGTTTAACACCTGATTCCATTGAAGCCTACAAAGCTAAAAACGGAATTAAAACAGACATGTACGTGGCTGATACGGACAAAACCTTTACGACCATGTATGATTCGAGCTATTTGGAAAAGAAGGATAAATACTCGTATTTTCTTGGCGGCGTGCACGCTTTAATGACGCTTCACAGCGAGCTTCCTCCGAAGCAAATCGATAAGAAGAAGCTGCTTGTCATTAAAGATTCATATGCACACAGCTTCCTTCCTTTCCTGACGCAGCATGTCGAGGATATCCATGTGATCGACATTCGCTACTATAACGGCAACATTAGCGACTATATGGAAGCCAACGGGATTGAAGATGTGCTGCTGCTGTTTAATACAACGACCTTCATTGCGGAACGCAATTTATTGAAGCTGAAGTATTAATGTTGAGTGGAAGTTCAAACAAATGATTCGCAAAACAAAGGAGCAGCCGAGATGGCTGCTCCTTTGTTTAATTGGCGTTCCTATCTGAGGTAACTTAGCAGCTGCTATGCCGTTTAACAGGAAATACTCCCGCTAATTAAAACGATTATTTGCTCTCAAAGCAACTAGATGGAAAAACTCCTGCTATTTTCAGCATATCCTCATCAAATGGGCCTATTTGACGAATATAGCAGGAGAATTTCCTGCTAATGGGGCAAGAATCCATTTATTTATCGAATTAACGGGAGGTTTTCCTTTAAGCAAGCTTTGGTCTCATACACTCAAAGCAAGGTTGAATTAACATTCCTAGTGAAATGAGCCTCACCTAAAAAAAGGGAATTGAATAAAACGAAGCGAATTTAATGTTAGAATCCAAATGTTTGGAGGTATAACAAGTGAAAATGAACGCAAATTTCAATTTTTGCTGTCTGAAACCAAGAATGATCCGTCCATATTCATTTTAAATTTAGGGAGGATCTGTACATGAGCAAACAAAAAAGATTAATTATTATTGACGGTATTCCTGGCTCTGGAAAAACGACAACAGCTAAATCCATTTTAGATAAACTAAATTCAAAGCAAGTAGCAGCACGGTGTTTTTTAGAAGAGGAAGCAATGCATCCCCTGCTCTTACAAGGACCGGAGTTCAGTTCTTTCACAAATGAAGCAGAAGCAGATCAGTTTATTCAGCTTCTCACCACTCGTTATCTTGACTTTGTTCAAGCTGAGCTAAACAGTGCCCATGAAGTCATTATTATTGAAAGTGTGTTTCTTCAAGACACCATTAGTGTCGCTCATCTCATGGGCATGGATAAACAGAAGCTTCTCGCTTTCTCTTCTTCCCTACAGCAGATACTGGCACCACTGGCACCTAGCCTTATTTACTATTATCAAGCGGATGTTGAGAAACAATGGCGTTTTATTTGCAGCGTAAGAGGAAATGAATGGGGTCCTGTCTCCCTGCATACAGATGAGGATTTCAAACAAGCTGCAGAGGTGTGGTCACGGAGTCAGTCCTTTGTCCGTGCGATTGTTAATGCGTGGGACATCCCAAAACTAATCATTGAGAATAAAGACTATCTCTGGGATGAATATCACCAGCAGATTAGTGAATTCATTGATTCGCTGCTTCCAGTTCATTAAATAAGCTCATTTAATTCCAAAAGAGGCTGTTCTAAACGTAAATAAATCTACGTTTAGAACAGCCTCTACTTCATTTTAAGCAGCTATAGTTTAGAAGAACCTCTTCTTCCAGAAGATAACGGCAGTGACACTCGATAAAATAACGGAAATAGTCATCGCGATAAAAAAGGCATGAGGGTAATCCTGAAACGGAATTTTAACGTTCATCCCATAGAAGCTTGCGACCATCGTAGGCAGCGATAAAATAATCGTAATCGATGTCAAAAACTTCATAACAATATTCAGATTGTTGGAGATGACCGAAGCGAAAGCATCCATCATACCGCTTAATATCGTCGTGTGCGTTTCAGACATTTCAATAGCCTGTTGGTTTTCTACAATGACATCCTCTAGCAATTCTTGGTCATCCTCATACATTTTCATGTATTTGCTTTTCAGCATTTTCTGCATGACGATGTTGTTGGACTTTAACGAGGTTGTAAAATAGACCAAGCTTTTCTCCATATTCAATAAGGAAAAAAGTTCTTTATTTTTCATCGACTGATGCAATTTTTTCTCTATTTCGTCTGTCATTTTAATAATTTGCTTAAGGTACTTCAAATATGAAGTCGCTATCAAATATAAAATTTGAAATGAAAACCTAGTTTTTTTGTACGTGTAAAATTGCTTTATTTTATTTTGTGCAAAAACGTGGAAAATCGGGTTGTCTTTTAGACACACTGTAATAAAACAATCGTCCGCTATAATCATCCCTAGTGGAATCGTATCATACATGGGAATACCCTTGTCATCCGTCGAAACCAATGGCAGATTTACAACGATAAGCACATTGCTATTATCATTTTCAATCCTTGATCGTTCTTCTTCATCTAATGGGTCCTTTATAAAATCCAAAGGAATTTGTGCTTTAGCAGCTGCTAGATTCATTTCTTGCTCCGTTGGYGCTACAAGATTGACCCAGCATCCAGAAGTAATCTCATCGGTTTCTTTCAGTATTCCTTGTTCGTCAGTAATATAAATATTCAACATAGTTACAACCTCCTCAGATTAATGAGGAAGCCAGAAATACCCCTGCCATACAAAAGAGTTGACCTTCAGTTCAGTAATCAATCTTCTGAAGATTGGTTTGTTCATGACTTCCCCTTGCAACAAGCTTGGCTCAGGTTCGGCGCTACTTCGACTATCCATTACAGAACTCAACTCCTTTTTTTCGCTATGGTTAAGCACGCTCATTATAATACGCCAAATAAATGAAATTGTCATGAAATTAAAAAAATCATAAAAAAAGATGGCCCCGCGCTTGCAGGGACCACCTCTTTTACGCCTAAATATGGCATTGGCTTATTCAAGCGCTATCCTCAGACAGCGCTGCTTTTCACTATTCAACCTATTCATTTAACGCTGGAATTTCCGAAGGAACCCATAGATTAGCAACGTCGATCCCTTTTTCATCTCTGCTCTTTAACTCTCTCAAAAATTCAAGAAAACCGTATGCCGGTTTCCATCCAAGCATCTTCTCTGCCTCCGATAGATCATGCTGCTCAACTTGTTTTGGCAGCGTCAACTCATACTTCTTCAACAGGCGGCTCGCACCCGGCACTTGTGTCTCACACCATTCTGCGCCAAGCTCGCTGAAGTTTTGAACAACCTCCTGCGGCATATGATGATTGGTATGTACAATCGTGCAAAATAGCCCAATCTTCTTTTCCAAAGCTGCTTTGACCGATGCCACTGTAGCTGCCGCCACATCCMGTCTATCTACCCCATTGCGAAGCAATCGTTCCCCAAACTCTAAATATGGCCGAGGAATAAATTCATGATAACGCAGCATTGCAATCGATGCGCCTGTCATTTCATGATAAGCCTTGCAGAGGTCTTCCCCGATGACTTTGCTTACTCCATAAACCGAGCCCCATCCGAAGGCCATCGAGGAGGCATAGACAATCGCTTTTATACCAGCTTGCTTGCATGCTTCTAATAGATAAAAAGTACCATCGACATTAACAGAAAAAATAGTTTCATCACTAACTGGCGGATTGTGTGCACAGTGCCATGCTGCTAGGTGAACAACGGCATCCATGCCCTCCACCGCACGCTGTACATCGCCTGGCGTCCTAATGTCACATCTAACAAACTCAAGCAGCTTCAAATCATCAGACTGAGGGGGCATAACGTCTGCCATCCGAACGGTATAACCAGCTTGGGCCAATGCTTTGCATACGGCTTGACCTCCATTGCCCGCAGCTCCTGTCACAACAACTTTCATTTCGTTCACCTCGTCAGTTTTATCGTAATTTTAAATGGTATAGCTTGGTTGGTTAATATTATGATAACGCTTCCACAAATATCGGAATCATTTGTTTATTCATCTGCTTAAGCCTTGCAAGTCTAATAATAGTACATCGATATATAAATATGAAGTACGCAATTTCTTTTTACTTAGTAACCTAAAAGTAACCTATGGATATACATGGAAGTAAGCATGCAAATCAGAGGAGATTCTCATCTCCCCCTAGTTTAATGCCCGTTGGATTGGACGATTCTCATACTTGAATTTCCTTATCTTGTTTAAAATATTCAATAATTTTTCTTTCTATTTTATTAAGATCCCCCTAATTTCATGCGGTTGATCGACTAAATAATTTGGATCCTCTCCCAGCAATGATTCTTTTGTATCCAATCCCCAAGACACTGCAATGACATCGATTTCGCATTTCTTGCATGCAATAATATCTCTTGTTTCATCACCAATATAAATTACATCTTCACGATTTAAATGATTATCTTTTAAATATTTTTTTAGCGTTTGATGTTTTCCGAATAGTCCATTTGACGATCGAACTTCATGGATACGCTTGAAATTTTGAGTATGTAAAAAATCAGAGACATTCGCTGCAGAGTTCGATGTAATGATTGCGATTTTATAACCTTTATTTTGAAGAGCATTTACCACTTCTCTCATCTGATCAATAAATAATATCGAGTTAAGATGCTGTTTATAGCGCTCCTTAAATTCCTTTCCTATTTTTCTAATCAAAAGGAACTTATACATCGGAACGTTTAAAGCTTTAAACCGTTCTTTTAATGATAAATGGTTTAATAAYTTGTATTCTTCATGATTTACTTTTTTAAAATTATATTTTACTGCCAATTCGTTATAAACCATCATTATTTCCGACGTTGAATCTACTAGTGTGCCGTCAAAATCAAATATTATATGTTTATACATCTATTAAATGCACCCTCAATCTATCACTGCTGCTTTAGGTAGTTTTACCTCAAATTCATTAACATAAATAGCGTTGCCAGTAATCTCGATATCGAGCTGATCATTATTCCTCGTTACCGATACACCAACTCTGCCATTGCGGCCAATCTCTTGCCCTTGTTCAACGACAAGATGAATTGATTTTTCCGAGTTGTTATCTATGTACTTCGCATAGTATGCTCCCATTACACCAGAAGCCGTACCTGTTACGGGATCTTCAATCGTTCCTGAAAATGGCGATGAGAAATGACGGGCATGCATCTGTGCATTCACATCGTATGTTTCTAAACAAAACGGATGGATGGACGCCCTTGGCATTTCTTTTAAAATATGTGGAAACAACGAATTGTTTGGCTTCATTTTACTGAAAGTACTTAGGCTTTTTATAGGAATTAATAAGGTCCACGCACCGGTACTTCCATACAAAGTGGGGAGCTCCGTCTCGATCTCACTTTCATCGATGCCCATAGAATGAGCCAGCTCCAATAAAGAACCATCGAATGGCTGAAATTGAGGAGAGGCTTGCCGCATCGTAATAAGAGGTTCACCATTTGCATCAAAATCAATTTTTATCGGCAATACTCCAGCTTTTGTTTCAATCGTGAATGCTGAAGGATGATCCAGCAGCCCTTTTGTTTGCAGCGCATAAATGGTTGCCATCGTTGCATGACCACAAAGATTTATTTCATGGCCTGGCGTAAAATAACGAATTCGAAGATCAGCCTTATCCGATTTCAGCGGAAATGCCGTCTCATTGAAGCCTACTTTTTCTGCAATGGTCAGCATCTGCTCTTCGGAAAGATCATCACCATTAAATACAACTCCCGCAGGGTTTCCCATGTTTCGAATATTGCTGAATGCGTCATAGTGATACACATTGATCGTTCTCATAAACAGTCCCCCCGCCTACTCAGCGTACTCAATTTTTATTAAAGTGGAAAATGAAATTGTACTCACTTATTGTAGAGAATCGGAATCAAACCATTTGGTTATACTTTTCGTTTTCGTAAAACCTAAATATTTGTACGTGATCGTTACATTCTGTATGGGTTGATGTTCATAGCGAATTCGGAGACCGTATTGCATTGGAGTATGTTCTTTTTTCTCTAGTGCTGCTTGAATCTCACTCCGAGAAAGCGCTGGATAAATAGAAGAGGCCGATAGTTCCATAAACTGAGTAGCCGGATCTGAATTCGGAAGGACCTGCACCATATGAGTAGAATCATAAGAGATGCCCAGTTGAACGTCATCCGAGCGATCTTCACCATTCACTCTGACCTGCTTAATGTCTATTTTCTGAAACCCTTCATTGCTGAGCTCAACGACATACTCTTCTACCTTTCCATCATGATTATTGATTCGTTGAAGTCCGTTATTTACTAACGGGTCCGTTATTCGATACCAAATAATTACGGATAAAACCAATGCGATAAGAATGAACAAGCTGAAACTCACAACTGCTTTCTTCACGCTCCATCTCTGGTTCATATCAAGCCTCCTATTACATTAATTGGATTATTTTGTATTAACTGAATTATATTCGTCAATCTAAAATAAATCCAACTGCTCGATAATCGGGGGCGGCGGCTCATTCGGACTTTCGCCGTTCGGGCGAGTCAGTCCCAGTATCTCCATCATCCGCTTCGCATTGTCTGCTGCGTCCCCTCCGGAATTGTTATTAAAAATGACGTAGATATGCTCGCTCTGCTGCTCCAGCAGCCGCAGCTTATTCGCCCAATCTTGCAGCTCTTCCTCGCTATAGCGATATAAATACCGAACTTCGCGCCAATTCGGCGCACTAGCTTGATTCCAGCCAGACACATTGCGTCCATGGAACCTGACAATAGTTGATTGTGCATCGGTTGCTGTGAGAACGATCGGTATGGAGCCTATTCCTGCCTGCGGCTCATCACAAACACTGTGCATCCACTGCTCCTGCCTCATGAAATCCAGCGTTTTCTCACAGTACTCCTGTGTAAACCAGCTTTGATGACGGAATTCCAGCGCGCAAGGAATGCCATTCATTCTTGCTTTCGTCTCCCGCAGAATTCGCACATTGGCTGCTGTACAATCAAACCACGGCGGATACTGGAACAAGGCTGCCGTCAATCGGCCTGTCTCCATTACGGGCTCCAGCATTTGCCGGAATGCACCGAACATTTCATTTGTCTCCGAAGCCGGCACGGTAGGACCGCGCTGATGTCCGGTCATCCCTTGATAAGCTTTAACGACGAAGTGAAGGGATTCCGGCGTATCTGCCAGCCATTTGCTGAATCGCTCTTTAGATTGTATGGCATAAAAGGTGCTGTCTACCTCTACTACCGGAAAATGTTTTGCATATTGCCGCAGCTTGCTGCCTGCTTTGCTAACTGGAACATACAGCTGGTCATGATCGCCCCATCCTGCAAGGCCTATTGACATCATATCTTCACCTCTTATTTACTCTCATTTATGGCGAATTATCTTAAACTAATTATTTCTATTAAATGAATACAAATACTCATTTTTCACTTCTGCTATCAGCGTCCGGTTTCTTCCCGAATTTTTAGCCTTATATAAGGCTTGATCTGCCAGTACAAACAGCTCATCCGCGTTTCTTGTCTGTGATGGAAAATGAGCAATTCCGAGTGAAATGGTAATTCTATGCTTTAAGTGATTCTCACTGTTTTCCATCGATTCCCGAATGCGTTCAGCAACCTCATAAGCATCCTGCACATTAGTATAGGGCAGCAGAACAACAAACTCCTCGCCTCCATAGCGGCTGCATAAGTCTCCTGGCCTTATCGTAGCCATGACGATTTTCGACAAATGCTGAAGTACTCTGTCCCCTTCTTGATGTCCGTACGTATCATTAACCAGCTTGAATCGATCAATATCCAGTACGATGATGGAATAGTTTTTTTGCTCCTCTATCCATTGCTTCATCGTTTTTTCTAAGCTTCTTCGGTTGCTTAAGCCCGTTAATGCATCCGTCATTGCCGCCTGGGTTAGCTGATCTGTTTTCAATTGTATGCCATTCAAAGCAAGCACTACCGTTTTGGTTAGCACATCCGCTTCGCGATTCCAGTGCTGATCCATCGTAAGGAGCTTTTGTTCCTTGTTCCCCATGTTGCCCACGATATTGGCAAGCATAACAAATGGCCTTGCTAGTCGGTGAGCRAACCAAATCGTAGCGAGCATTAATAGAATAAATGGTAAAAGCGAATAAAGCAAAATCTGACGGATTTGGATATTAAGTTGTGCTTTAATCGTACTCATTTCGGAATATACTACAATTCCCCATTTATTTTCCGGCACATAGGAATACCCAGCCAATAAAGAAATCCCATCTGTTTTCGTAAGTGTATACCCGCTTTTTCCTTGCATGAGCTGCTGAACAATCGGATAGGAGCTAATATTTTTGCCAATTTGAATGATATTAGGATCGTAAAGAAGACTTCCATCAGAGCCTACAACATATAAGCTCGATCCGCTTTCATTAAGACCGTAATTTCCAAAAATCATGTTTAGGACATTATCTTTTTGCAAATAGATACTCCCGCCAATAAAACCGCGATAGATTCCTTTTTCGTCATATAAAGGCTCACTGATAAATACGATAAGCTGTTTCGTAGATGGGCTCATGAATGGTTTTGATATATATGGTTTTTTACCTTTAAATGCCTCAATTGCTGCATCCGTAACAATTTTCTCCCCTGGAGCCCGTATTGAAGAAGGAGAAATATTCCTAATTACACCTGATTCATCTACGATCATAATCGAGTTAAAATAGTTGCTGCTTTTACGGATGAGATCAAGATAGTCCGCATCTGCCGCATTAACCACTGAATAAAAAGCAGCAGCATTTTTGAGGCTGCTGCGCATCGATATAAAGAGAGAATCCATCGTTTGACTCATTTTAGAAGCGGTTGAAAGATTTAGAGTTAGCGTTGTTTCATATAATGATTGTTTCTTGTATTCATAAGATACAAAAAGCAATATCGATAACGTAAGTAGAACTGAAATCGATACTAAACCGATTAAAAGCGTAGCCAGACTGATTTTATTTTTCTTTTTCTCTGTAATTTTGCGCAGTATATACATACCACTCACCCCTTAACAAGTCCGAAATCTCATAAAAATATAAGTTGCTATATTATGAATAGTTACCTCCTTATCGTTCTTAAGCCTAATATTACCATGTAGTGACAAAATCGTCTTTCATTTGTCAAATATCGACAGCAACCCATTGAAAGAAAAAGAAAGCCACGTTTCGAAAACGTGGCTTAACCTTTATATCAGCAAATATTAAATTATGATTGTCGTTTCGTCTTGCTTTTGTGAATAAGATTGATCTTCTCATCCTACCCTAGTTACCCTGCTTTTTCACTCGTCCAATTAATCCGTGCAAGCGCGGATAACAGATTGCTTTCCACTATTTTTGCAGCCTGCTGCCCGCAATACACGAATTAAATTTTGCAGCTGTTTTACTTATTCGCTTGTAGACGTATACTTAGTCTATACCAAACGTAAGGAGCAACTATCCAATGAGCTATGAATCCTATTTTCAGAACCTAAGAGAACAACATTTGGATGAGCTGAAGCAGTTTTTGACGATCCCAAGTATTTCAGCTTTATCCACTCATAAAAATGACATGAACGAAGCAGCCAAATGGGTTGCAGCCAAATTAGAGAAGGCTGGTCTTGAGAATGTGGAGATCCATCCTACCGCTGGGCATCCCATCGTGTACGCCGAGCATATCCATGCACCAGGCAAACCGACAGTACTTATCTATGGCCATTATGATGTGCAGCCTGTAGATCCGCTTAACCTTTGGGAGACTCCTCCTTTTGAGCCAACCGTCCGCGATGGCAAATTATATGCTCGTGGTGCAACCGATGATAAAGGCCAGCTTTTCCTGCATGTAAAGGCGGTTGAGGCGCTTCTAAACCAAGAAAATGCGCTTCCAGTCAACGTTAAGTTTTGTATTGAAGGCGAGGAGGAAATTTCAAGCCCTAATCTGCCGACCTTTATGGAAACGAATGCGGATAAGCTGAAGGCTGACGTCATTGTCATCTCAGATACATCGCTTCTTGAAAAAGGAAAACCAGCTATTTCTACTGGGCTGCGCGGACTGTGCTCCCTTGAAGTAACGATACTTACTGCCAATACCGATCTGCATTCGGGTTCATTCGGCGGCGGCGTTCCGAACGCTCTTCACGCCATGATTTCCTTGCTGAGCTCGTTGCATGATGATCAAGGCAGAGTTTCAATCGAAGGTTTCTATGAAGGTGTGCCAGAGCTTTCAGCTGCTATGCGTAAAGAGTTCCTAAAGCAAAATCATAATGAAGAAGAATTACGAAAAAATCTCGATCTTGACGCCCTGTACGGGGAAGAAGGATATTCCTTTGTTGAGCGTACAGGCGCAAGGCCAACTCTTGAACTGAACGGCGTTTATGGCGGGTTTCAAGGCGAAGGTTCGAAAACGGTCATTCCAAAAGAAGCTCACGCCAAAATCACTTGTCGTCTAGTTGGCGATCAGGACCCGGCTCAAATATTAGAGCGTATTGTAACTCATCTGGAATCGCATGTTCAGTCCGGTGCCAAGCTAATTATAAAACGCGGCGAAAAAGCTCGTGCCTTCGACATGGACCCATCCAATCCAATGCTCCAAAAGGCAGCCGATGCTTACGAAAAAGTATATGGCACTCGCGCGCTCTTCACAAAGGATGGCGGCTCGATTCCAATTGTCGAGACATTCTCCCGTGTATTGGGCGCTCCTGTCGTCATGATGGGCTTCGGGCTTCCAGACGAAAATCTGCATGCTCCTAATGAGCATTTCAACCTTGAGAACTTTGATAAGGGACTTCTGACGATTGTTGAGTTTTTGAAACAACTTTAAGCTGAGGTGTAAACGGAGCTGTACTAAGCGTAGATTGATCTACGCTTGGAACAGCTCCTTCTTTTTTTAATGGAGCTTAGGCAGAACGATGTCCTCCCCTTATCATCCATATAGCTAACGAACCTAGTAGGTCTTAATTAAACCATTTGTTATGGATTAAAATTGTAACGAACTCCAGAATCTTTATTTTGAAAAAATTGACTCATGACACCCTATAAATCAACCTATAGTGTTAATACGGTTCGTTAAAATGAAAGAAAAGTAGTTTTCATCATAATGAGCATAATACAGTCCGTTAGAGAAATGATCATGCGACGATATGCGTTTAGCTTTATAACCAATGGCAATAAAGGCAGCTGTGCCACTCAATTTTTTGAGCTGCTCAGCTGCCTTTATCATGAAATTATGACTGTTTATTAAGCTTCTTCAAGCGAAGCAGCGCCGTCAAAATGATCAAAAACGCCACGAGAGCCAGCATTGGAATGGTAATAAATCCAAACCAGTTCAAATAGTCTCCCTGACAAGAAACGGGGCCGCATGCGGCAAGCGGAGAATCATGAGGCAGCTTTTGCAGCACCGTATGATAAAGCGAGAAGCCTCCACCAATTACAACTAAAGGCAGTGCGTACGATACGATGCCTTCATCTCCCTTAGAGTAGGCTATGCCTAGTATTAGTGCCAATGGATACATGAATATTCGCTGGAACCAGCATAAGCTGCATGGCGCAAAATGCATAACCTCACTCAAATACAAGCTTCCCGCCGTCGCCAAAACTGCTGCAGCCCAAGCCACAAACAACCAAAATGATTTTTTCTTAGCCAAATCCTCTTCCACATCATTCGCCTCGGCTTCCATAGGTTATATTACTTTTTTTCTATCTACTATTCTCCCTCGATAGGGAGGGTAAAAACATGACTCGAAAGGGCTATTGCATATGAATTATATTTGTGAATTGTTAGCATCAATGCGTGCTTACAGCTTCTTTTCGGCGTTGGCGAACGTGCAAATCACTGCTATAGGAACCTATTTGCGCTTACAGCCACAAAGTAACCTCAGTTTGTCCGGTGTAAGAACGTATACGTGCTTACAGCTTCTTTTCGGCGTCAGCGAACGTGCGAATCACTGCTTTAGGAACCTATTTGCGCTTACAGCCACAAAGTAACCTTAGTGTGTCCGGTGTAAGAACGTATACGTGCTTACAGCTTCATTTCGGCGTCGGCGAACGTGCGAACCACGGCTGTAAGAACCTATTTGCGCTTACAGCTGCAAAGTAACCTCAGTTTGTCCGGTGTAAGAACATATACGTGCTTATAGCTTCTTTTCGGCGTCGGCGAACGTGCGAATCACTGCTTTAGGAAACTATTTGCGCTTACAGCTTCAAAGTAACCTCAGTTTGTCCACTGTAAGAACATATACGTGCTTACAGCTTCATTTCGGCGTCGGCGAACGTGCGAAACACTGCTGTAAGAACCTATTTGCACTTACAGCCACAAAGTAACCTTAGTTTGTCCGATGTAAGAACGTATGCGTGCTTACAGCTTCATTTCGGCGTAGGTGAACGTGCGAAACATTGCTGTAAGAACCTATGTGTGCTTACAGCCACAAAGTAACCTCAGTTTGTCCGCTGTAAGAACGTATGCGTGCTTACAGCTTCTTTTCGGCGTCGGCGAACGTGCGAACCACGGCTGTAAGAACCTATTTGCGCTTACAGCTGCAAAGTAACCTCAGTGTGTCCGGTGTAAGAACGTATACGTGCTTACAGCTTCATTTCGGCGTCGGCGAACGTGCGAATCACTGCTTTAGGAAACTATTTGCGCTTACAGCTGCAAAGTAACCTCAGTTTGTCCGGTGTAAGAACATATACGTGCTTATAGCTTCTTTTCGGCGTCGGCGAACGTGCGAATCACTGCTTTAGGAAACTATTTGCGCTTACAGCTGCAAAGTAACCTCAGTTTGTCCAGTGTAAGAGCGTATACGTGCTTACAGCTTCATTTCGGCGTTGGATAACGTGCGAACCTCTGCTGTAAGAACCTATTTGCGCTTACAGCTGCAAAGTAACCTCAGTTTGTCCGGTGTAAGAACGTATGCGTGCTTAAAGCTTCTTTTCGGCGTCGGCGAACGTGCGAATCACTGCTGTAAGAACCTATTTGCGCTTACAGCTGCAAAGTAACCTCAGTTTGTCCAGTTTAAGAACGTATACGTGCTTACAGCTTCATTTCGGCGTCGGCGAACGTGCGAACYACGGCTGTAAGAACCTATTTGCGCTTACAGCTGCAAAGTAACCTCAGTTTGTCCGGTGTAAGAACATATACGTGCT
>NZ_JBFRDK010000097.1:0-23966 GCF_052113545.1 Paenibacillus sp. TAF43_2 | reverse complement strand
TGATAAAAATAATCCATTAGCGAAATCAGGAGCTTTGGGAGCTGCGGACGTGATCCAATATTGAGCTATATTACCTCCAATACCAGCTAATATTCCCCAAACCAAAGTAATGATAGCCATAGGTACAGTGAACTGTCCAAATGTGAATAACAAGATGTAAACTGCTCCTAATGTGAAAGGAAAAATTGCTACTGTTTTGATGGCATTTTTAGTAAGCAACTTCCCAGCCACAATGTTTCCAATAACATTTGCCCCACCGTATACTACTAACATTAAACTAATCGTTTTCCCTGAAATATTAGTAATGGTTTCAAGATACTCAGCTAGGTAACTGTAAACCCCAAATATTGCTGAATTTATAAAAACAACTGCGGCAATGGAAATCCAAGTAATGGAATTTTTTAATACACTTAACTGTGATCCGTAAGTGAGTCTTTCCTTAACAGGCATAGATGGTACGAATAGCAATGTAGCAAGGAATGTTAAAGCATTAATGATAGCAAAGAATAACATGGCCATTTCAAACGAAGTTTCACTAGCTATAAAACTAGTAATTGGCACACCAAGTACCATACCTGCTGATACTCCCAACATTATTTTGGAAACAGCTTTTGGAGCTTTTTCATTGCTTACTGAGTTAGCAGCTACCGTCAATGCCATTGAACAATAAATGGGATGAAAAATAGCTGGAATCACACGAGCAATTAATGCAATTGTAAAGTTAGATGCAATTATCGAGACTAAGTTACCCAAAACAAACACACCAAGTACAAGTAACATTGCCTTTTTGCGATTTATTCCTGAAAACAATAGCGGCATGCTTGGAGCAGAAATTGCAACCACAAGTGCAAAGAGACTCACAAACAATCCAGCTTTTGATACACTGACATCATAATAATCAGCAATCAAAGGCAATATACCAATAACACCCATTTCAGTATTCAAAATACCGAAAACTCCTACCGCCAATATAAATATAAGCAAATTACTTCGTTTATCCATAAAAAGCATCTCCAGCCTTCCTTGTATCTTTACTATTTCTAAAGCAAAGCAACAATAACTCTTAAAGCCGACTTTAAGTCAAGCGATATTCTAAAATCACTAGAACAAGATGAGAAAGCGCTGTTGCATTAAAGTGTACTTTAAGGTCTATAATAAAACCTAACTGATGATCACATTAATAAGAGCAAAATAATTATAAGGATTTATGGAGGATTCAAATGGAAATTCATATCAAAGAAGCAGCAGATAAGATAGGTTTGCCTGCACATACACTCCGATATTATGAACAAGAAGGTCTTTTACCTTTTATAAAAAGGGATGAAAATGGAAATCGTATTTTTAACGAAGCAGATTTATTATGGTTAGAGCTTATTGTATGTTTACGGAAAACTGACATCCCTCTTTCAGAGTTACGTGCAATAGTGGAGTTAACAAAAGTAGGAGATAGCACAGCCTCGCAACGCAAACAGATATTTGAAAAGCATAAAGAAAAAATGATGGAGAAACAACGAGACTTGGATAACGCTTTTATAAAAATTGATTTGAAAATAGAATACTACGATGTATTAGAAAAGAAGTACTACAAAGAAAATCTTAAATAAGAACTTTTTTAATAATTTTCAAAAAGCCCTTGCCTTAAAGTCCACATTAAGGATTAAGCTAATCTTGCTATTAAAAAAAGTTGATCCGAGTTACTTCTTCAATCAACTTATTATTTACAAAAGAAAGGATTGTATTATCTATTATGTGTAATAATCATAAAAACATTTCTACGACACGTGTTCTAAGTGTCCCAAGTGCAAAAGCGCCATTTGAAAAGATCATTATTGAGCGAAGAGATTTACGGCCAAACGATATCTTAATAGATATTAAGTTTAGCGGCATTTGCCACTCTGATATTCACAGTGCATTCGGTGAATGGGGCGGCGGAATATTCCCCATGGTTCCTGGTCATGAAATTGCCGGAGTCATAGAAGCAGTAGGGACAGAAGTCACCAAGTTTGTTGTTGGCGACCGCGTTGGCGTTGGCTGCTTTGTAGATTCCTGCGGAGAATGCGAATATTGTCTCAGTGGAGAAGAGCAATATTGTACGAAGGGTGTAGTCAACACATATAACGGTCTAGACTATGAAGGTAATCCGACATACGGAGGATATAGCCAAAAAATCGTTGTAAAGGAAGGGTTCGTTGTCCGTATCCCAGACGGTCTGGATATGGATGTGGCAAGTCCTCTATTATGTGCTGGCATTACGACATTCTCTCCTTTAAAACACTGGAATACTGGCCCAGGTAAGAAGGTTGCCATTGTCGGAATGGGAGGTCTTGGCCACGTAGCTGTCCAATTTGCTCATGCCATGGGTGCTGAAGTAACAGTATTGAGTCGCTCTATTGATAAGAAAGAAGAAGCATTGAAATTTGGCGCAGATCATTACTTTGCTACAAGTGAACCTGCTACATTTAAAGAATTAGCGGGTCGTTTTGATCTGATCTTAAACACCGTGTCTGCAAATCTGGATGTTGATGCGTATTTATCACTACTGCGCGTTGATGGGACACTTGTAAATGTTGGTGCGCCAGCCGAACCAGATAAGTATCATGTATTTTCCTTAATTATGGGTCGTCGCAGCATTTCAGGTTCACTCGTTGGTGGAATTCGTGAAACACAGGAAATGCTTGATTTCGCAGCTGAACACGGTATTTCCCCTATGATTGAAGTGATAAGTGCAGACCAAGTCGAAGAATCGTATGAACGTGTTCTCAAAAGTGATGTGCGGTATCGGTTCGTTATTGACATTTCTACTCTATAACTCGCAATGATTCTTTATATCCACTTAAACCGGACCTGATGAAAAGAAAAAAAGCCATCGTTTAGTTTGATCAAAACGATGGCTTTTTGCTATTTGATTACCAACTTCAAGACTTTGTAACACCGTGTCATACTAAGATCGTTCGTTCAACGACCAATAAAGCATACTTACCCTTAGTTCCGACGGAAAAAACTTATGTCACTCTAACAATCATTAAGCGGAATGGAAAATTCAACATAAAAGGGATGAAGTTCTTCATTTAAGCAAAGCTCAATTCTTTGCTTGAAATTCCCCCAACTTACCATCTCTAATGCTGTTTCGATTGGAAAAAAACCTACTTCTAAAGACTCAGCGGTAGTTGTTAATTCTCCTCCGACCGGTCTACCTAAAAATAAAGTGTTACAAATACTACTACTTACATTTTGAAAAATACCACAAAACTTTGTCACTTCTATATCTATACCGCTCTCTTCCTTTGTTTCCCTTATCGCTGCATCTTTCAATGATTCACCTTCTTCAACCTGCCCTCCTGGCATTTCCCAACCTCGTTTAGGTCCTTTTATCAATAATATTTCGTTACACTCATTAACTACAATTGTTGCCGCAGAAACTATATGTTTTGGAGCCACTATTTCGTCCTCCCCTTTTTTAAAATAACAAAACTAGATTACCACTAATTTCCTATGGCTGTATACTGCCCTTTTGGGGCTGACCGACGCAGACTGCGTATTGACTTGACGCTAAACATTTCCATTCATAGCTTTCTCTCTGGTAAAATAGAGAAAATCATATTTTACTTAGGAGGCAGACGGCAACGATGGAACAAGAGCTAAGCGCACAGATATTGCAGTGGCACGAAGACGACGAACACCAGCAGATCGTAGATACTCTGATGAAGATTCCTCCAGCGGACAGAGATTACGATATAATCAGCAGCATGGGTCGGGCTTATAACAATCTGAGTTTGTATAAAAAAGCACTGGAACAGTTTGCTATCATTGCTGACCAGGGAAAAAATGATCCGTTGTGGTATTTTCGCGTAGGCTATTCCTACTATTATATGAAGCGGTATGAGGAAGCGGCAGGCGTGCTAAGCACCGCGCTAGAGCTGGATCCTAATGATCAGCATTCAGCCAGATTGTTAGACTGGAGCCATAGCAAATGGCAAAAACAACAAAAAGCTGAATCCCAGCGCACACTCAGCAAACAAAAGAAAGACCAGGGAGCGATCCCTTTTGAAGGTATGGATCTCGACAGCTTCTGGGAAGACAGTAACTATGCTAGAGAACAATATGTCTCTGATCCGCCTACAGATGAGCTGATTTCTTCTGTAGAAGAAGAACTCGGCTATAAGCTACCGGCAGCCTACATCGCACTGATGAAGCATCAGAACGGCGGCATTCCCCATAATACATCCTTTCCGACAGATGAAGCTACCTCTTGGGCTGTGGATCATATTGCTATAACAGGAATTATGGGGATCGGACGCGACAAAAGCTACTCTATCTGCGGTGATCTCGGCAGTCCGTTCATGATTGAAGAATGGGGATATCCGGATATCGGCGTGGTAATCTGTGATTGCCCTTCGGCAGGGCACGATGTTGTGATGCTGGACTACCGTCGCTGTGGGAAGGACGGCGAACCTGAAGTCATTCATGTCGATCAGGAAGATGATTACGAGATCACATTCCTGGCACCCAACTTCGAGTCGTTCATCCGTGGTCTGGTGAATGATGAGGATTACGACACTACTGAAGAAGATAAAGAGAACGATTTGCGCAAAGTAGCTGAAGGAAAATTCTCTCCGCTGCTCGCGGAACTCTGCGGTCTGGCCTCTGAGGTTGACGGGCTGGAGTCCAAAATACGCAGTGTCTGTACCCGGATCGTCCAGGAGAAGAACCATTTCTCATTTCATGCGGATGAGCGGTCTCATCTCATGTACGATGTCCAGTTCTGGCTATACACCAACGCTTACCCGACTACCAGCCGTCAGCAGTATCTGGATACCTATGAGCAAATGATCGCTTTCGGCGGTGAATTCAGCCAAGGAGGGTACGCTCCTGGCTTCATCAGCGATTGGCTGGATGGGCGGATCGCGGAAGGTCTTATCGTTGAGGAGAACAAGGTTCTCCGCTTCACGGACGAGGCACGCAGTGCGGTTATAGCAAAGCTTTCAGCGGAAGCAGAAGCTGCACATTCATTGTCAGCTGCAGGAGGCACGAAGGATGTGGCCCCCTTTACCATCGTGAAACAAAATAATGGCGGCAAATCTGTCATTCTGACGGTCGGCAGCTATTTAGTCGAACTATTCGACACCCGGGCGGACGAGGGGTTCGAAGGCAACGGTTACGATTGGGCTTCACTGGCGGCGGTGTTCTTGAATGAGCGGATGCCGGAACTCGCGGAAACGATCCATTTTGACCCGGAAGCAGATATGTTCTGTGCCTACTCGAATAATGGACCCGCATTAGAACAGTTCGCATGGGCGTTCAAATTCGCCTGTGAGGATGAGGTGCTTATTTACGATCTATTCACTCGCGCAGAATTGGACTGAGCTAATCATTCGGACAATTCCAGTTATGAATTATTATTTACTTTTAGCACTGTTAGGTCTACGATCAAGAGGCAGCAGATCGTTGTCATCGGCTGCCTCTTAATTTACTGCTATCCGACGAACTAAGCCTCTCAGATGTGTCTGTGTTAGCTGCTTTACATTCTTCTTCGATTAACTTATAGATCATTATTTTTTCATTATCAAAACCAATAAACTCTTTTGATTTATGATGATAGTTGCATGGATTTATTTTCTCGTCTTCGAACAGTACAAGTCCACTATTTATATCATATATTTTCATTCCTGTTTCCTTTAAACAAGAGAACAAATATGTATCCATAAAAATATTACCTGACGATATTGGAAACTCCTTAGCTACATTTCCTGTTTCCAGATTAATCGCTCTGAAAATCCACCCATGTGGCTCATCCTCATCAATGAAATCATAATTGTTTCTACCTACTAATCCAATCTCGTTATCACTTACCCAACATAATGGATCGTTCCAATCCTCTTTTCCACTCCAGAGATTTTTTTTGCTCATTCCATCTTCCGATTCCCATCGATTTTCTATCCATTCCAGAATGCTCCAACCTGTCACACACCCCGCAGGGTGCCACACCCATCCATTATCAACAATCCATTTATTATCAGGTGAAACTACGAGTTGGCCATGAAAATAATCTAAATAATGTTCTGAATTGATTGATTTGCTTTCAGTTAGTTCATATTCCGGATCATTTCTATCAGTTAGTACTTGATAATCGATTGGATTTGTAATATCCAGTCGATTCCACTTTGTACCATGAATTCCACTATGCTTTAAAAAGGATACGATTCAAACTGACCTTCATATTATGGCAGCTTTGCAAACTTATTATCTTGGGCATCGATTAAAGCCAGCTTGTAATTGATCTTTTCCATTGTTTTTAATAAAAGTGTTATTTGATCCTCTACTTTGCTTCTCTGAAGTACCAGCAACTTCTTCCTTTGTTGCAAAGTACTATCCCCCATCTTATACAGCTCAACATATTGTTTTATTTCTGCTAGTGGTAAACCTGTTGAACGCAGGGCTTGTACCGTCTCAATACAGTCGATGTAGTGTTCATTAAACATGCGAACCCCATTCGCGTCTCGGTCAGCAATTGGCAAAACGCCTTCTTTCTCATAGAAACGAAGAGTGTAGGGAGTAATGCCCATTTTTTTCGAAATTTCCTTCATAGTATAACCCATATGATATCATACACCGCCTGTGTAGTTAGAGTTACTCTAACCTATTTTATATTCAGACATTACAACGCGTCAATTACAATCCTTTACCAATAAGGAGTAGCTATATGGAATTGACTTAGAGCCACTTTAACCGAGTATTCTAAGATTGAATAACAATAAAATATCTGAAGGAGATTGTCCTATGATAAAAACGGTGTTGATTACAGGATGTTCGACTGGATTAGGAAATACTACAGCCAGGAAGTTTGCACATGAGGGGTGGAACGTGGTTGCGACGATGCGCAAACCCGATCATAGTTTGACAGCGGAATATCCCGAACGAATTTTTGTAACTGAGCTCGACGTCACAAATATTGCTAGTATATCGTCCGCGATTGAGGCAGGGATTGAGCGGTTTGGCCAGATAGATGCCGTTGTAAACAACGCTGGCGTTAGTATCCTCTCGGTGCTTGAAACAACACCTATGAATGCTATCCGCGGGGTTTTTGAAACCAATGTCTTCGGTACCATAAACGTCATTCAGGCTATTACACCTTATTTTCGAGGGCAAGACGGCGGAACCATTGTAAATATCACTTCGAATTTGGGCTTTACGTCAAATCCACTTCTGACAATATATACCGCGACAAAACATGCAATCGAAGGATTGTCGGAATCCCTAGCGTACGAGCTTGAATCGCAAAATATCTCTGTCAAACTGGTGGAACCAGGAGCCATGCGAACGACGAGCTTTGCGTCAAACACCATGTCCGCATCCCAAGATGCGTCCTTTCCACAATCGTACAAGCCTTATTTTGATCACATGATGCAATCTATGATGAACTATCCATTTGACAATGCAGATGAGAACCAGGTTGCCGATCAGATTTACGCTGCTGTCAGCGATGAGTCTGACCAATTACGTTTTCTTGCAGGTCCAGATGCAGAAGAAACTGCCAGACTCAGATGGACCACGTCGGAAGAAACGTACATGACTACCATACGTGAACTAATGGGGCAAACAGCATGGAGAAATAGGCAAGAAAATTAATGTTTAATAAACCTAAGCTTTAAAATGATGAGCACGATACATGCCTGATTAAAGTAAAGAGTGGACATTGAGAAACGCTTTCGTAAAACTATAACCGAAGGATGGTTGGATTGTGGAGAAAAAAGTAAACCCGGAAATAAAAGAAATTTTTTCACATATGCCGGAAGTCATATATRCCCAAGAGAATTTAGTTGCAAAAAGGAACGAAATGTATGAGATGTTTGCTGGTATAGCTGGATCTCTGCCCATTAATGATGCCGTTTTAACATCAGAGAAACATATTCCAGGAGCAAACGGGGATCCAGATGTTCGGATCAAAATTTATGAACCAAGAGTCAAGGATGAAATCCTTCCTGGTGTACTATATATTCATGGTGGCGGCTATATTCTTGGATCTGCTGATATGATGGACCCTACTTTGCAGCAACTAGTATCCGAAATCAATTGCGTCATTGTTTCAGTTGATTATCGACTGGCTCCAGAACATCCTTTTCCAGCCCCACTCGAAGACTGCTATGCTGCACTCAATTGGTTCTCTGAAAATGCTGAGGAACTAGGGGTTGATTCAACTAGAATTGCAGTAGTCGGACCTAGTGCCGGAGGTGGACTAACAGCTGCTGTCTCCCTTTTGGCAAGAGATCGAAAGGGTCCTTCTATATTTTTCCAAATGCCCCTCTACCCCATGATTGATGATCGCAACATGACTAAATCAAGTAATGAAATAACAGATGAAAGAGTATGGAACAAAACAAAAAACCAATTGGCATGGAAAATGTATTTAGGGGAAATAGGTGAAGTATCGCAATATGCTGCTCCAGCGCGTGCAACAGATTTGTCAGGACTTCCACCCACTTACACATGCGTTGGCGACTTAGATCCGTTTCGTGATGAAACTATCGATTATGTATTAAGGCTTACGCAGGCGGGAGTACCAACAGAGTTTCATTTATATCCCGGATGTTTTCACGGCTTTGAAGAATATTTCCCTGCCGCTGAAATCAGCCAGAGTATTGTGATAGGTTATCATACGGCTTTAAAGCGCGCCCTACACAAATGATCGGTTGGATAGGTTTTAAAAGCAAAGTTTAACTAAAGGATCGACACGTAGGAGGCAATCATAGCATATCAATTCTATCAAAAATATGATCCTGATAGAATTGATATGAATATGGCAGCGAAGATGATTTAGGAACGAAAGAGGATATCCATGAAAAAATATGAAAATCAGATTCCGACAGATATGAGGATGGGCTTAACAAAAATATTCAGTTTATTAAGGGATACTCTATTATTAACTGCGAAACTAAAGCCTACAGCCAATATTGATGTAGAGACTTTTCGGTTAGCAGACGAAATTACTATACCTGATGCTTCACGTATAACTTGGTTTGGCCATTCGGCGTTTCTACTTGAAATAGAGAATAAAAAACTTCTTTTTGATCCCATGCTGGGCTCTCGAATTCCTTGGGTTGGTGCGAAACGATACAGCGATAAACTACCACTTCAGCCAGAGGATTTCCCCGAAATTGATGCTATTATTTTATCCCATGACCACTATGATCATTTGGACTATTCTTCAATTCGTAAACTAAAGGACAAAGTTAATCGATTTATCGTACCATTAGGAGTAGGTCGGCATTTGCTTAAATGGGGAATTGCTTCAGAAAAAATTTCCGAGCACCAATGGTATGAAGAGCTAGTGATTGATGATCTTACGTTAGCTTGTATGCCGGCGAGGCATTTCTCCGGAAGAGGGCTATTTAACCGCAATTCTACACTGTGGTGTTCATGGGTAATCATCGGAGGCGAAACGAAGGTCTACTTTAGCGGAGATAGCGGCTATGGGCCCCACTTTAAGGAAATCGGAGAAACTTACGGACCGTTTGACTTGACAATCTTGGAATGCGGGCAATACGACGAGAGGTTTTTGATTCATATGAAGCCTGAAGAAACGGTGCAAGCTCATCTTGATCTTAGAGGACAGCTCTTGTTTCCCATTCATTGGGGAGCGTTCACGCTAGCCTTCCACTACTGGACCGAACCCATAGAACGGGTCACGAAAGCAGCATTAGAACAAAAGGTAAATATCGCAACTCCAAAAATCGGCGAAACTGTTATGCTAGCCTCAAAGGTATTTCCGACAAGCGCTTGGTGGAGAAAATAGATGGTTTTATGGGAATTCGAAAAATTAACAAATCATTTTTATCGAAAATATTTAATGAATTCACAGTATATTGTCAAGCATAACAACCGTTAGATTAATAAAACGAGCAGGCTACCGCAGTGCCTGCTCATCATTAGCTTAATGAAGAAAGAGTATATTGTTCTTATTGGCTGCCCTGCTCAGCTTCCGACTCTACGTTCGTAAACCAGAACGTATTACTGGTTTCAGAATCGCATCCGGTTAGCTTGTAATGGGAGCCCAGCTCCTTGTCCTCCTCAAGCTCAATGCCTCGGCACAACGTGCTCGGACGACCTGCATTGCTGCCGAACCCGTCACGCGAGTTGTCATACGTATACGTAATAACTTCAGCCCCGTCATAGACTAGCTCATAGAAGATCGGGTCACCTTCAATCGTATACTGCGTAATACGCACTTGATCCGGCACGCCAACATCTAGATTCGCAAGAAACAGCTTCCACTTGTCGAGATTGTACATTTTCCCATGAACGTTCACGACATCGCCGTTCTCCGCTGCTTGGTCAGCATCATAAGGGTTGGACACAGCGGGGAACGCCTCCGGCTTCGCTAATGGCGTAACCGTCTCCCCCGGAGCAGGAGCAGTAGTAGGATCAGTCATATTGTCACTAGATCTGCCCGACTTCTCACTGCAGCCCGCTAGCAGCACTAATGCTGCCGCTAATGTTAACATCCATTTGATCATGAATTATCACCTCACATTTAAGAACGTTATATCGAGTACGATTGTTTCAGTCGTATATATCCGTTAACCCGAAATGCCTCTGCTGAATGAGGATCGGTGAAAATGATCTGGTGCGTGAACATATATGAAATCCATTTTACGTAGCTCTAACCGAATACCAATTCTTATTCAGTTTTTTCACTYCCATAAAGTCTCCGCCAAAAAGCATTTCATCAGGGGCGCTATCATTAGCGGTATAAATAAATCCAGCCATATTACCTGATATTCCACGATAGGCAAAAAAAAGAATTTGATCGCTCTGTCCGTATCCTTGAACCACGATCTCACCACTGCCTTTGGAAAGTTTCTTATATTTCTCTGGCAAACGAATCAATTTTTCATTATCAGATACATTCGGTTTCAGTGTGCCATCCAATACCATTCGAACTACAGCTTCTCTTTCTTCCTTATTAAAGCGATAATCTAAATCTAAAACTATTGAGGTAAAAGGAACAATTAACACCAAAAAAAAAATTATTAGATTCAACAAAAAAGGTATTCCTCTTCTTGCCATATTGAAGGATTTACTTACGACAAAATACACAAAAACAATCAGTGAACAAATCAAGAAAATAATATAACCCTGTATCTCAATAAATGGCGAAAAAAAAGAAGTGAGGATATCAGCTAAAGTAAAGCGATAGATATTCAGAAGCAATATTATCATTGATCCAATTATTGCAATCGAAAGCATGAAATAGAATATTATTTTCGATTGATTATTCTTAATTCGCTTTATTTCATCCTCTATGAGATTTAATTCATCCTCCATGAGACACCTCCATAACAAAAGTTTTTAAGTGAATTTCCTAGATCGTCTTATTTACGAGCTTCACGAAATTTCCATTTCTCCTGCACGAAATGGATGCAATTCTACGATCGGAATGGAAACTATTTTTCGTTCTACAAGATATGGATGATGCAAAAGCCTATAAAGTGTTCACCCTTATCCATCTCCCCCTGTACACCATCATACTCGCTTTACTTTTTAGCCAATATCAGACGATTACGTTTTGGGTGATAAACATCTTTCTCATGATCCATGCGATCCTGCACTTATTTTTCGAAAAGTACTCCCGCAACGAATTTAAAAATACATTCTCTCGTCTAATCATCTATCCGATGGGAATTCTTGCTGCTATTCATTTATTATTATCACTTAGGTCTTAGCGATTATACAAGAAAGGTATCTCCGGTATCGATCCTCTCAAATAACTTGCATCTGGCTTATGTAATGGGAGGAGCAGCCATGGCTTTTTTTGAAAATATAATAAATTGACCCAGTAGCAATTATTCCGTATCACTGCCCCAGTATCCAAGCAGCTTTTTCATTGCTCAAACCTGTCCGTTAGTGTAATGAAGCAGCCGATCATTGTGATCGACTGCTTCCGTTTTTTTATTGAACTATCGTTACCCGTTAGTTCAATTTCGCAACAACTCAAGGATTTCCAAATTATCGGTAACAGTAATGATTTTTTCTTTATACTCACAATTTTCAATAAAATGGGGTAGCTTTTCCGAATTATATTTTTTATTCCACTCAATCAGGTTCCTGACACCTTCGAAAGTCTCCCGCTTTTGGCTTACGGCAACTCCTGAAACACGTTCTTCATATCGTTTCCATATTCTTGCCTCTTGGACAGACAAAGATGGCATAAGAACGATAATCTTATCCGCAGTTGAAAAACTTGGTTCTACCCAAGATCTGTATACACCTTCAACGATCCAAGAATCTTGATTTACGATTTCTATAAGCTTTTGGTCTCGCAGTTCCTCCGAAGCTTTTACGCCATAAACATCTGCATCATTTTCCCAAAAAATATCGTCTAAATCGTAATGTGGGATATTGATTTCTTGACTTAACAATGCTGATATGTACGACTTACCACTTCCAGCACCACCAATGATATGGATTCTTATAATATTCCCTTCCTGTTTTCCGAATCATTACCATGATTTTATGTCAATTCGCATTGTGGCGCTATTCTGCCCGTCAGCTTAAAAAAATGAGCAGGCGCTGCAGGCCTGCTCATCCATGTGTGTGTTATTGAATTATCGTGTCCCGTTAGCTTAATCACTTATCTCAAGGAATTACATTCTTGGTGTTGTCTATTTATCTTTTTCACTTGACATTATTTTGATAATTTTCTGAAGAGAAATATGTATTGCTCGAAGATAACTTATTAAGCAGATGAATCCTACAGCTAAAATTATAATGAAAAATTCCATTTGTCTCCTCCCCCTTACTTTATGAGATGATTTTACCATATATTAAACATATTTGTAGTTATGTATAACTACCCATTACTTCAATGAAAAGGGCAACCGATCATATGACCCGTTGCCGACATATCATGTTTGAACTATTGTGTCCCGTTAGTTCAATCCCATCAAACTACTGCAAGATATTTAGATTAACTTTTCTTCCATATAACGTCTCAACTTCCCTAGACAATCTTCTTGTTTCATTTCCTACATACTTTAAGGCATTTTTAAGAACGTTTATATCGTCACCTATTCGAGCCATAACGGTTACGCAAACTACATTACTAATTTCAACGTCGTTACTTAATGCCATGTTCTCAAGAAAAATAAAGATTCTTACGAGTAATTGCTCATCCTCTATTGTTAATTGTTGTTTTTGAAGCTGGTTCATTAAAAATGGATTCAATATATTTCCAAAAGCTACATGCGGAGGTATCTCACCTTCTTTACTCCATAAACCCTCAAGCTCTTTTTCGTAAAACGGTAGCAACTGAGGAATTATTTTTAGCATCTCTTGAACGATATTTTTGTAAGTTAAGTTCATCATTTACTCATTCCCTTGCAGACAAATTTACTTAATGTATTTCCTTACGTTTACTCAACTATCCTGCGCGTTAACTTAATAAAAAGAGCAGGATACCGTAGTACCTGCTCTTCAATGTCTATTATTCAACTATCGTTTCCAGTTTGCTTAACGCCAGGATTTGTAAGCCCTCTTTTCCCATTAACCTATTTGATTGTAACTTTCGCCTAGGTTTTTAGCAAAATTATGCAATGTAATACCGCCGATAATTGCCAAGAACACAAGAATACCAACAAGTAGTAAAATTCGTTTTTTCATTCTATTATTAGCTCACCTCGTTTATAAATCGTGAATATGTAATAATTTAGACTCTATCTGCGATAAAAGGTTACGCTATCCTGCCCTTCATAACGAGAAAGGAGCAGTTGCCATCGACTAACTGCTCTATGGTCCGTTGAACTATCGTTCTCGTAGTTAAATAAATTTGTTGTCTGTTTTTATGGAGTGTCTTCGTCGCTTTTGTACTCCAAAATATCACCTGGCTGACRATCCAAAGTCTTACATATCGCTTCTAATGTTGATAAACGAACCGCTTTTGCTTTCCCATTTTTCAGAATGGAAAGATTAGCCATAGTAATTCCAACCCTCTCCGAAAGCTCCGTTACGCTCATTTTTCGTTTTGCTAACATCACATCAATATTAATAATAATTGCCATATGCTCCACCTCAGACCGTTAAATCATTTTCTGATTTTATATTAATAGCTTCTTGTAAAAGTCTTTGGAGAACAGCAGCAAAAACGGCGATCACCATAGAGGCGAAAATAATGACCAATCCCATTGGTATGAAACTTGGAGGGTCAACTCTCTTCCCCATGAGATAATAAAGTGGCATACCTAGCAGGTACAAGGTACTGATTGTGATGGCACAGTATTTTATATTCTTTAAAGCTTTTACCGATAATTCCGAGAACGCTTGATTCTTATCAATATAGCTTAAAAGTTTAAAAGCTTGATACAAAGCAAAATAAAAAGGAATCGCCGCTGCGTACATATCGATTAAGACGAGAGATTTCATATAAGCCTTTTCTGGATACAATTCTCCAGCAAAATTCCCAATCTTAGGCACTAAAAATATGTACATAGCAAGGATTGGGATTCCAATAAGAATAACAGCTATCTTCAAGAAGAGTGTTTTTCCTCGTTTCATAAACTGCACCTCACTTGTTTAATGTCAGTTTTTACTTTACCACAAATTTTATCGTTTTACGATAAAATAATATCGTTTTGTACAAAAATAAAAAGCATTTCTCATTACAAACAAATGCTCTTACTTTAAAATGTTAAATTTGCAACTTGTTCAACAAAACTTTCTGTTAGCTCAATGATCTAATAAAGTTGATTTTACTCAAGCTATTCCTCAGAAATCTCTACGTACGAACTAAACCTAATTTGACGCCGAAATTGGGCATTCACCTTGCCTTGGGCGAATATCTTAATGGGGAAGTGCATTTTAAAAAATTGAGGTGATACACTTGGGATACTTCGTTACTGTGGAACCGGGCGTAAAAGTATTTATAGAGGACATCAATCCTATGGGAAATAAAACGATACTTTTTATTCATGGATGGCCGCTAAACCATAATCAGTTCGAATATCAGTTCAATTACCTTCCCAAGCTCGGATATCGTTGTATCGGAATGGACTGGAGAGGATACGGCAATTCGGATAAACCATTCGACGGTTACGGTTTCGATAGACTAGCAGATGATCTTCGTATGGTCATCGAAGCGTTACAGTTAAAAAACATAATACTAGCAGGACACTCTACCGGAGGCGCAATCTCAATTCGTTATATGGCTCGTTACAAAGGGTACGGGGTATCTAAACTCGTCCTGATTGACGCTGCGTCTCCATCAAGCGTTCCCAAAGAATTTACGAATAAAATCATCGAAGAAACAAACAATGACCGTCCGAAAATGCTGCAAAACCAAACGGAGATTTTTTTCTTTCAGTACATTTCTGAACCAAAATCCGAATGGTTCTTTCTAATGGGTTTACAAGCTGCCAATTGGTCGACTTCCGCTATTATGGTCACGCTAAGAGACGAGAATGTATACAACGATCTTGGACAGATCGATGTGCCCACATTAATTATTCATGGAATTCATGATAAAGTCGTTCCGTTTACACAAGCTCAGGAAACAAATAAGCTGATTAAAAATTCGCAATTAGTTTCATTTCAATACAGCGGTCATTGCCCTTTTTTGGAGGAGCGTGATAGATTCAACCAACTATTATCTTCTTTTGCATAACGCCTCGAATTAACCATCGCTCCCCCTAAATATAGTCCGATAATGCCCGATAATGGAGCAAATCTGCCAGTCAGCGTAATCAAAAAAGGAGCAGCTGCCCTCTGCAACTGCTCTTTTTGTGTTTAACTAACGTGTCCCGATAGTTCAACCATCAAGTGCATGTTCATCCATTAATTATGTTCACTCCCCCTTTTATTACCAGTAGCTGTCTTCACTTGCTTAGTGACTAAAAAAACCTCCTTCTAACGAAAAGTATTATATAAAACCAGAATGGTAACAGAACGTTGCTAGGAGGGAAAAATTTATGACTATCCAACTCACTGAATGTATGAATCACTCAGCTCAAAATAATCCCAATATAACTTCTATTATGGCTGAAATGATCGCAACTATGGAGAATGACGCCAAACTCAAAAAAGAAATTCTTTTTACAGTTGATGAAATCAGTATGGAGATTTTCAGAAAAGATAAACTTTGTTATGACGTAGTGAATGCTACTTGTAATAACGGTGACTATTACAAAGCTAAGAAGCTATGGAAACAATTTAGAAATGAAGTAGAGCTTGCCCTAGAAGAATTGTATAAGCGAATTCAATGGACGAGGTACCCTGACGAGTGGAGTGAGACATATGAGCTCCTAAAGCGTCGAGCAGCTTTACATGATGATGAGGTGGAAAGATTAGAGCGGCAAGAGTTATTGAGCGTCTAATTCATGTTTGAATTATTTGATGTAGACACCAACAATTAACGTAGAAGAAGTGAAGGAGTCTTTTTGTTACTCAAACCTCGTATGTCTTAATAGCAATGCTGCTCGTTAGCGTAATGACGAAGGGCTGCCACGCGGCAGCCCTTTAGTTTTCAACTATCGTTATCCGTTAGTAGAACATCTTGCACGGCAGAGCTATTTCTCCAACTCATAGCGGGCCGCGATAATGCCCGACTTGAGCGTTCGGCTGGACAGCAGCTTGAGTCTGATTTTCTCACCGTCGCCATGGAATGCTGATTTTCCGCCGCCCAAGATGACTGGACAAATCGTCAGCAGGAATTCGTCGATCAGGCCGAGTTCAAGCAACGTCTTCGCCGCCCCCGGACTGCCGAAGATAACGAGATTTTTGCCCTGCTGCTCCTTGAGCGCCTTGATTTCATCTGCAATATTGTCCTTGATCAGTACCGTATTGTTCCATTCAACAATGTCCATCGAGTCGGAAATGACGATCTTCTTCACATCCTGCAGCCATTTGGCATGCTCCATATCGTGCCTCGACGCATCCGGATTGTCCAGCACCGAGGGCCAGTAGCTCTCCATCATCCGATACGTCGTTCGTCCGTATACCGGAGAGCCGACTTCGGCTACGACTTCCTCAGCGTATTTCTCTAATTCCTCGTTGTACGGAATCCAATCTAGTCCTCCGTTTGAATCTGACGCATACCCGTCCAGTGATACATGCATGAACAATACGAGTTTTCTCATGTTTGCTTCTCCTCCGATTTCGAATTTAGTTGTTTGATTTCTTGGCAGTAGGCTGTGTTTCATCCTTCTCTTACGTTCACTATAAATCATTACGTTACGTAAGGGTCAAGCGGAAATCTGAAGACAAAAATGTTGTGTATCTTCCCGTTAGCATAATTAGAAAGAAGCAGCTGCCATTCGGCTAACTGCTCTATGGTCCGTTGAACTATCGTTCTCCGTTATAGCTCAATGAATTACGTTGCAAATCGTTAAAATCATCTATAAAATAGCCTTCTGATTCCCATCCACTATTAGTTTTCTGTATTAATTCCCCGATAGATAATTTAGCTTTACCGAATCTACTCATAAGCTTGGCTTTATAATAATCCATATTGCGACCTTCAAAAACATAATCTAATGCACAATAATTATCTCCCATATATATTGCAAAGTTATAACCGAAGTAGTCAGCAAATTCTTGGCATATTGCCCTTAGTTCAAGTTGCAACTCTTGATTTTCTATAAATTGATGCCACCTAAAACAAGGACTGAACTCACAGATGTACTTATTAAATATAAATCGAAACCCACCAGGGCCTCCAAGCTCAACATATTCTTCATCCCCTATTAGCACGGGATCAAATGGCTCAATGTTATATGATTCACTAATACGATCACGATTTAATAACCATTGTCTGTCAAGATGCGGGTTATGAAAATTAACTTCTTTCATACACTTTACAACTTTAGGAAATCTTATTCCTTTAACAATCTCTTCTTTAAAAACTTCTATGGCTGTAACATCTAATGAATGTTTAAAAACAGCTGAGAAATCTACCTCCATTTTCCACATCCAATTTCAAAATTATTCCATAATATTATACCATTTTTATTCCATGAGAATTAAATTAAACTGCCCGTTAATCGTACAAAAGGCTGCCAAGCGGCAGCCCTTTCGGTATTGAACTATCGTGTCTCGTTAACTTAACAATTGAAAGACACTTTTTTATCAATTGCCTCCAATATAAAAGACACCAATAACGGTTTTACCATCAACGTCATATAGCGGGATATCATAACCACCTGGGGGTCTACTGTTTTGTATAGCTAGAGCTTCTTCGGGTGTCTTAGGCTGCTCACCGTCTACATCTTTCTTTAGCAAATATCCCGCAGTGCCATCCATACCTGTTGCACTAATTAAATCAGGTCCCGTTTCGTAGGATGTGGCATCTGCAGCAGAACCATATGTCTGTCCGTTTTTATTTTTAGGATAGTTCATATTCTTAGGGCTAATATACAAAGAACCAATTATGTTTACTCCATCAACATCATATAGTGGGACATTACGACTAAGTTCACCGAGATAATCTTTTTTCAGTAAATACCCTGCAATGCCATTCACACTTCCTGAAAAAATTAAGTCAGGTTGCATTTCAACGGAAGTGCTTTCATTGGCAGAACCGTATGTCTGTCCATTTTCATTTTCAGGATAGCTAGGAAGATTTGTGAGGCTCTGATTAATCGTGTTTTTAGCATCGCTTTGAAACACCATAGTACCTCCCACTACGCAAATGGTTAAAACAACACCAAGAATGATTATTCTGATACGTTTCGAGTAAACACTCATTTTCTCACTCCTTAAAAGTACTCAATTGTAAATGTATGGTGGTAAACTCGCCAATTACTTATTTTATTTCAGTATTTGGAAGTTGCGATATTCTGCCCGTTAGCTTAACCAATTTACGGATTCACCAAGACTTTAACATCGAAAGCCGAAAGAGACTTTAGACCAATTTTATTTAGATATGATAGACGCAATTCCAGATCATTAATCAATTCGCAATAATTATCTAATACTTGTTTGTCGAGGCAATTACGTAATTTCTGGACAACTAATAGTGATTCTGAGATCGGCATTCTCAACACATTTGAAAGGGAATTCCCCATAACCAAGCGTTCCTGTTCCAACAAGCTTTCGGTACAATTTGGACACTTTCCATGTTCGGAGAATAATTTTATTGCCCAAAGGTTTCCTTTACTAGTTGTTCCTGCAGCACGCATATATTTCAAATCGAAAACGCACCCACGATAATAGTTTTTATGTTCCCTTTTCTTGTAAACGTATGTTACAGGTTCCTTATCATATCCATAAAGTAAAATATCAGTAAATTGCTTATCTTGCTCAACCAGTGGGCTTTCAAAATCAATCCCGATCATTTTAGCCAGTTCTCTAATCTTTACAACAGGTCCGCAGTTAGTACCCGCCCATAAAAGCACAGCTCCTTTTTTAAGCGAGAGTTCAGTTGCGACCATACGACTTGAATCAATATCACCAAGGACAGTACCTGTACCGTTACATGTAGTGCATGTTGGTGTGCTTTCTGGTAAAGACCAAATGCCATTTTTCTCTCTGACCTCACCAATATTCGCATACAATGACGAAAGATGTTCTAAGACTCCGGTAATTGTACTAACAAGAGACCCTGGTCTTTTGACGTTAAACTTTCTATGGGAAAGTCCAAATTCCAATTAAAAACACCCCTTTGGCTGTTTGCTCAATACTCTTAAATTATACCGACCACTTGTTATTATGTAAATATTTACCTATAAACTATCCTGCCCGTTAACTATTGAACCTGATTAACTAAATTCTAAAAAAAATCAGCGCTAACGTTCTCTCCGACACTCTCCGCGGAGCTGAGCATAATTTTGCGTGGTAGATGCGTTTTCATGCTGAGATCGTGAACCGACCGACAGCCCAAAGTATGTGAAACGATTGATGAGCTTAAGCTGCAATTGGGTTAGCCTCTTCATTTGGGGGAATTCGAAAGAACATTGAATACTTGGGTCACATTTCGACAAAATAACTATCTTTTTTATTGACAGAGTTCCAAATGATAGTAAGATAGTAAATAGTGGAAATAAAAACTAGTTCTGGAGGCGTTTTTTTGAAGAGATTGTCGATTACTGCTATGATTTGCGTTTTATTGTTCAGTATAGGTGTTATTCCTGTATCAGCAGCCAATAAAGGAGCTTATATTTTTGTAGATGGAGTCCCGCTCAAATCTAAATCAGTAAGCAAGAATGGAGTTTCCTTCGTTCCCTTCAGAGAATTATTTGGAAATTTGAAAATGGAAATCGGTTATGATGCAAAACTTAAACAAGTTACGGGCAAAAAGGATGATTTAAAGATTACATTTACGATTGGCAACAAAACAGCAGTTGTGAACGGCCAGAAGAAAGCATTGCAAGCAGCACCCTTTACGCAAAATGGTAACACTTACATCCCAATTCGAATCGTTGGGGAAGCAACAGGTAACTCCGTTTATTGGTCTGCAGAAGCAAATGTGATTCAAGTTAATAGTCCATCCTTTAAAGGGGCCTCTTATTCGATCGACGGTATCCCGATATTTTTCAGTGCTGATGGAGTGATATCGTTTGGTCCCGCTGCAACCAACGCCCTGAATACCCAAAAAGAGTTAGCCGAGATCGATTCCATTACCAAGACAATTGCAAATTTCCCTGAATTCCGTGTTGTTGGTGCGCCACCAACAGAGAAGGAATCCAAACTACCAGGGTATAAAGGATATCCGGATTATTTTGACGCCAATTATGTAGAAGCAGCAGAGAATAAAGAAGCATTGCCGCCTCTGATGAGCAAGGGATGGATTTCATTATCTATGCTGTCTGAAATCGAAGGCGTGAGCAAACTGGGCAATAGCAATGCCAACATCATTACGATAGGCAAATATGTCGGCTTCGAAATCGTCAGATTGGATATTAATTTGACAGCGGAATACAAAAAGGCGACGGATGGCGACTTTACTTTAAGTGACATTCGTGTTAAGAAATACAAAGGAACCATGTATTTGAACATTGAAGATTTAATAACAGCTGGACTCATAGAATCTAATTAACACTCACTTTTTTTCAATTAGGAGTCAATTCATTGCTAATTTAATCGATTGAGCTGATCATGATTGACGCTTGTAAAAAACTAGGGCCACTTTTGGGCCCTAGTTTTTTGTTTCTTAACGGTTATCCATTTTCAATGATAATCAACGAACGCCAATTTAGCTGCTGAAGACCTTCGATACATATTCCTGGCTGACATTAACCAAGGTAACTTGAGAGTTTGTTTCGGGCTATTTCAACAGTTGCATCGAGGAGTTTGTTCGTTATTTCAGCTTTATCAATTGCCACAATAATTTTGTCAAACCTATTCATCGTCCTTTCAATGGCAGTTCGTAACTATTTCGGCTACCTACAAAACGGTTTCTTCCTGCTCCTATACCGACTAAAAAGAGTAAGACCGAAGCGCCAAGCAGAATGAAAAGTGGCAGATTCCAACTATTTGTCAAATCATGCAGAAATCCTATAAGGGCAGGACCGATTGCGGCAAGAAGATATCCGATCGATTGCGCCATGCCAGACAGTTCCGCTGCTTGATGCGCATTTTCAGTACGTAAACCGAAAAACATCATGGACAAACTAAAGGCGCAGCCTCCACCAATTCCGAGTATTATGATCCATAACAGAATTATATTGGAGCTTCCGTATAGAAGTCCGAGCGTTCCCGTCAAAAGCAAAATGGTTATGATGACCACTAACAAACGTTGACTAGACATGCGCCCAGCAATAACGGGCACAATAAAAGTAAATGGAAGCAGAGCTAACTGCATTATCGAGAGGTACCATCCTGATTGGTTTGAGTCAATTCCTTGCTGCTTTAAAATTTCAGGCAACCATGCGATCAACACATAGAAAACCATGGACTGTATACCCATAAACAAGGTTACTTGCCAGGCAAGAGGGGATTTCCAAACATTCACATCATTGATGGCTATCTGTTGACTCATCGTGGTTGTTTGCTTCGTTTGATTTCTTATTTGAGGTAGCCAACAGAGAATCGATACAAAGCTTAGAATCCCCCATATTCCCAATGCTCCCTGCCATTTTAGACCTGCGTTCACAGCTAGCGGTACACTGATTCCCGATGYGATTGCTCCAAATAAACTCATTGAAATGGAGTAAATACCTGTCATGGAGCCAATTTTATTTGGGAAATCCCTTTTGATTAAACTTGGCAATAATACATTACATATGGCAATTGCGAATCCAAGAATTGCTGTCCCAATATACAAATTAGCTATGCCAGATAAAGAACGTATTACAATGCCAACAGTCAGAAAGATTAGGGCAATCAAAATGATACGTTCAACACCATACCTTCGTCCTAATTTTGGTACTAGTGGCGATAATAAAGCAAAGGCAAGCAAAGGTACCGTTGTTATCAGGCCGGCTAATGTATTTGAAATAAGAACGTCATCCCTTATGAAACTCACTAAAGGACCGACTGAGGTTAAAGGAGCACGTAAATTAGCTGCAATAACAATAATGCCGAGAATTATCAGTCCTATAGAAGATGGTACGGCTTTTTTATTTTGTTTGTTCGACATTCTTCATTTCTCCTTCCTGAATTTATACGTATAATTTGTTTCCTACTGATTGAAAAACTAAGAAATAACATCCGCGCGAATAACAAAAGTATATTATAGTATACTATTTTTAACAAGTGGTATTGTATAATATACATAAAATCATCTGAAAACAAAAATACAACTCTGAATTCCCTTCATGGAATTCGGAGTTGTATTAAATAAGTAGGATTTCTGACTTTTAAAAATCATACTTTAAGCATATATGGAGCACTGTTTCGCTATTCGTATGATTGGTATAAGAGTGAGGACAATCTGCACGAAAACTGATCGTATCAAATTGATTCAATGTGTAAACCTCTCCATTGACTTGAATTTCAATGGAACCCGTCATTACTGTCGCAATTTCCGTTGTATTCGCATGATGACCTTCAGGGTGATACGAGCTATTTGGCTGTAAGTAAGCCCGACACATTTCAATATCGTTGCTTGTGTGTTTAAAGACTGGTTCAATGATCCAATTTTTTTGATCATTAGAAAACCGCAGTCCTTCTCCTGCTCGATACAAACTAACAGGCTCTTCTGATTTCAACAAGGCCAATAGCGGTAAAGACATGCCTTTTGAAATTTTCCAAATAATCGCCAAAGTTGGATTTGTATCGCCACGTTCGATATTCCCCAGAGTAAGTTTGCTTACACCCGTTAATTCCGCTAATTCGTCTAAGCTCATGTTTTTTTCTTTTCTGTACTTTTTCAAGGCACCGCCGATTTGTAATACAAGCTGTTTTGATTCATCGATTTCATCCATTTGATATTCACCTCAACAAAAAACAATTATTGCTAGTATACTGTTTATCTAGACTCTTTTCCACACAATTAGTATTAGATGGTGGACTACACTCCTATTCAAAATTCTGTAGCCAAACAAAAAAACCTCCCCGCAGTACCCTGCAGAGAGGTTCCCTCTAATAGAATATCTTCTCATCCCGCTTATCCTTAAGTATTTCCACCGCTTCCCGGAATCGCAGTGAATGTATAATCTCCCGCTCCCGCAGAAACTTCAAACTATCCTGCAAATCCACGTCATCCGTCAGGTCAATTAGCCACTGGTATGTAGCCCTCGCCTTCTCTTCCGCCGCAATGTCCTCATACAGAGCCGCAATCGGATCGCCTTTGGCTTGAATATAGGTAGCCGTAAACGGTACGCCGCCTGCACTCTCATAAAACAAGGCGCTGTCGTGAGCCACATAATGTGCACCGAGTCCCGCCGCTTTCAATTGATCCGGCGCAGCATCTTTTGTTAATTTATAGATCATTGTAGAAATCATTTCCAAGTGAGCGAATTCGTTGGTACATTGTAATTAACAGTGATGATTTTCCTATACTCAGTAAGGCTTTTCGATTTACAATTTATAAGATTTTTTCC
>NZ_JBFRDK010000096.1:0-24527 GCF_052113545.1 Paenibacillus sp. TAF43_2 | reverse complement strand
GGCATGGCTATAATAAACAGAAGAAGACTATCCTCATTTCATAAAAATATAATAAGCGATTAGCCAATAAATCTATTTTTCAAGGAGAGACGATTATGATCAGATTCGGCGTTATCGGTACAAACTGGATTACGGAGTCATTTATTTCTGCGGCGAGCGAGGTTGAAGATTTCAAACTAGCTGCTGTCTATTCGCGTTCGATAGAAACAGCGAGTACATTTGCGGAGAAACATAGTATTGCTGCTATATTTACGGATATCGAAGAGATGGCGGCAAGTGGACAAATTGATGCGGTATACATTGCTAGTCCAAACTCATTTCATGCCGCTCATGCGATTGCTTGCATGAAGCATGGCATTCATGTGCTCTGCGAGAAGCCGATCGCTTCAAATGCGCATGAGCTGCGCCAGATGATTGCGGCTGCGAAGGAAAACGGCGTGCTGCTCATGGAGGCGTTAAAGTCGACGATGCTGCCAGGGTTTAAGGCTGTACAAGACAACATCGACAAGCTTGGAACGATACGGCGTTATTTTGCGAGCTATTGCCAGTATTCGTCTAGGTACGATGCCTATAAGGCGGGTACGGTGCTTAACGCTTTTAATCCTGTATTCTCAAACGGGGCGCTTATGGATCTTGGCATTTATTGCGTCTACCCGCTTGTAGCCTTATTTGGCAAGCCGGATGTGATTAAAGCGACTGGTGTCATGCTGGATTCTGGCGTGGATGGGGAGGGAAGCATCGTTCTTCAGTATGAGAGCATGGATGCGGTCATCATGTATTCCAAAATTACACATTCATCGCTGCCATCGGRGATTCAAGGGGAGAACGGCAGTATCGTAATCGACAAGATTAGTGAAATAGGGAAGGTTGAAATCCAATACCGCAACGGAACAAGCGAAGATATTTCGCTACCTTCAAATAGCAAGTCGATGTACTATGAAGCGAAGGAATTTATCGAGCTGATTAGAGCTGGACGTACGGAGTCATCCATTAACACGTTTGCAAATTCACTCGTGACGCTGGAGATTATGGATGAGGCAAGAAAGCAGATTGGACTCGTCTACCCTGCCGATGCTATAGAAACGAAATAATATAACAGGAGCGGCGTGCAGCCGCTTCTTTTTTTATATCCTTATTCGTGACTAATTGCCTATTTTTCTCAGCAGCCGTTGACAAAGGGATTTAATAATGTCATTATGATAATATCAAATTGAATAAATGACATGGATCGGAGTGCAGCAGCAATGGTCGAAAATGAATCCAATTACGCAGCAGATCATTACCGATCACCTGATGGCGCACCAGCAGATATCGTCATCTTTACGATCGTAACGACAGAAAGGCAAACGCCTAAGAAGGCGCTGCCTACGAGGGAGCTGCAGGTGCTGCTGATCAAGCGGAACATATGGCCCTTCGAAGGGCAATGGGCGCTGCCAGGCGGCTTTACGATGGAAAATGAGACGGTATATGACTGTGCTATACGCGAGCTGCAAGAAGAGACAGCGGTTGAGGACGTGCATATCGAATATTTTAACGTGTATAGCACGCCTGGCCGTGATCCAAGGGGCTGGATTATCTCGCATGCTTTTCTAGCGCTCGTTAACGAATGTACACTTGAACAAAGGGCTGCGGCTGTAGATGCATCGGATGTGCAATTGTTTACAGTCGAAGAAGCGCTTCAAATGGATTTGGCGTTTGACCATAAGCAAATCTTGACCGACGCGCTGCAAGAGATTCGCAAGAAAATGCTGACTACGAAGATAGCGAAGGAGTTTCTGCCAGAGGAGTTTACGCTTAGTGAGCTGTATCAGGTAATAAAAACGGTTGTTCCTGACTTTGAGGAGAAAAATTTTATTCGCAAATTGACGTCAACGAAAAGCCGCAGCACGATTATTGAGGAGGCGACGGATACGAATGGAAATCCGAAGCAATCCAATCAATATTCGCAGCGAGCAGCGCAATTGTACCTTTTTACAAAGGAAGAGCCAAGATTGTCTATTTATAGCTGAACGCTTACGAGGAGAGTGATGTCATGCTGAAGTTTAATGGAGTAGAGCTTGGGTTAAAACAGTTTCCGAATGGGGAGACGCTCATAAATGGCGATGAAATCCTTACGCATATGGCGGAATTCAATACGATCGTATGGAAATATGAGAATGATGGCGATCTGGTTAAGCTGATGTTCATCAAGAGCTATCTCGATGATCGGCGCGTTAAATGTACGTTGACCATTTATTATTTGCCGTACAGCCGAATGGATCGAGTCGAAGGTGCTTCTGCCTTTACGTTAAAATATACAGCTGCCTTTATCAATAACATGAACTTTGAATCGGTTACGATTATCGAGCCGCATTCCGATGTATCGCTTGCGCTGATCGATCGAAGTATCGGCAAATATCCAACGATTCAGCTGCTTGAGCAGGTCGCGAACGAAGTAGGTTTTGATTCGGAGAAGGACTATCTTTTTTTCCCGGATGCAGGGGCGCAGAAACGGTACAGCAAGGTTCAAGGCTACCAGCAGCTGGTAGGCTACAAAGCGAGAGATTTTCAGACCGGCCAAATCAAGAGTCTGGATGTCGTAGGACATATTCCGCGTGAGGGCTTTAAGGCCATCATTGTTGATGATCTTTGTTCGTATGGCGGTACGTTTATGCTTAGCGCAGAGAAGCTGACGGCACTTGGAGCCACGCATATTTATTTGCTGGTAGGACACTGCGAGCATTCGATCTATAAAGGGAAAATATTAGAAACTGATCTTATTGATAAGGTGTATACGACCGATACCATACTTCATCAAGCAGAGCATGACAAAATTCACGTATTCGCAATGGGAGGCCTATAAGATGACGCAAACATTCGTTTATCCAGCTACGCTGCTATGTGACTTTTACAAGGTGAGCCATAAAAATCAGTATCCAAAAGGAACGGAGCTCGTTTACTCGACGTGGACCGCTCGCACAAGCCGACTAGATGATATTAACGAGGTTGTCGCTTTTGGCTTCCAATCGTTTATCAAACAATATCTCATCGATTATTTTAATGAGCACTTCTTTGCAAGAACAAAGGCAGAGGTAGCGCATGAGTACAAGAGGCTCATTCAATATGCGCTTGGAGAAGCGAATCCCGATGCATCGCATATTGAGGAGCTGCACGATCTTGGATATTTGCCGATCAAGATTAAGGCGATTAAAGAAGGTGCATTAGTACCGATAAGAGTACCAATGCTGACTATTGAGAACACGAAGCCTGAATTTTTCTGGCTGACGAACTATTTGGAGACGTTGATGTCGTGCCAGCTGTGGATGCCGGCTACGAGCGCTACGCTAGCTTTTGAATATCGCAAAATTTTAGAAGCCTATGCTCTGCAGACAAACGGCGATACAGCAGGCGTACCGTTCCAAGGCCACGACTTCTCGATGCGCGGCATGGGTGCGCTTGAATCGGCGCTCGGCAGCAGCGCAGGCCATCTCCTATCGTTCACGGGAACAGATACGATACCAGCGATATTGTATTTGGAAAACTATTATAATGCGAATATAGAAAAAGAATTGGTAGGTACGTCGATTCCGGCAACCGAGCACAGCGTTATGTGCGCGCACGGACGTGACGAGATGGCATCGTACCGCTATTTGATCAAAGAGGTATACCCAAATGGCTTTGTCTCGATCGTATCGGATACTTGGGATTTATGGAGTGTGCTGGACGTGGTCATTCGCGGCTTGAAGGATGATATTATGAGCAGGGACGGCAAGGTGGTCATTCGTCCCGACAGCGGAGATCCGGTCAAAATCATTTGCGGCGACCCGGATGGAGAGAGTGAATTCGAGCGCAAAGGCGTTATTGAAATACTCTGGGATATTTTTGGCGGCACGGTTACGAAGAAGGGGTATAAGCAGCTAGATAGCCACATCGGGGCAATCTATGGGGATGCGATTACGATTTCGCGCTGCAAGGAAATTTGCGAGAAGCTGGCAGCGAAAGGTTTTGCATCGACGAATATGGTGTATGGGATCGGATCGTTCACTTACCAGTACAATACGCGGGATACGTTCGGATTCGCATTAAAGTCGACGTTTACGATTGTGAATGGCGAGGAGCGCAAAATTTATAAGGACCCCAAAACAGATAATGGCGTGAAGAAGTCGCAGACAGGTCTTGTCCTCGTTACGGAGCAGGACGGGAAACTTGCTTATACTRACAATCTTAGCGCAGCGGAGTATGAAGCTCGTAAAGCTGAGGATCAGCTCGAAGTAGTGTTTGAGGATGGGAAGCTAGTTCGCGATTTGACGCTGGCTGAGGTACGCGCGAACTTATTGGCTCATTTATAAGTTTTTATCCGTGAAAATAAGATGCTCCCTCGAGCATCTTATTTTTGGTTTATTATAAATGTGTTGACAGAAGTTGGGTGATCAGATTATTATGATGTAAATCAAATGAAAGGAGGTCGATGACAATGTTCGGACTAAATTTAGAACGTAATCATGCAACTAAATATAGCAAGTCCATTTCATCGGCCTCTTCGGGGCCTGTGACTATTTTCTAAAATCTTGTATGCTGCAGGCTGCAACGATTGGGAAATAAAGGCGCAAGATTAAGCCATGGACTTTTTGGGGTCCATGGCTTTTTTGTGTTCATTTGAATTTTGAGGAGATTATCGGATATGAAAGAAACGTATTATCAGCAAGTAAAGCTGCCTTCGGGGCAGGTGCATGTTTATGCAGGACCAGAGCTATTCGCGTCCTTGGATTATAAAGTGTTTGAAATGGCGAACAACAACTTACAAATACCGAATCAAGTATATATGAGCTATACGCCTGATGTGCATGTTGGCGTGGGAACCTGTATCGGTACAACAGCGGTATGGAATGCGAGTGATGGCTACGTATCTCCTTCCATCGTAGGCAGCGATATCGGATGCGGGATGCGCGTACAGCTTACAAATCTGCATAAGGATGATTTAAAGGAAGTAAAGCTTCGGCGCAAGCTGGTTAAGGCTATTGAGAAATATATGCCAGTCGAGGAGCATGCAAGAGGTTACTTCTCAGATATTAGACTTGAGAATATCGTGAAGAAGGGCTTGCACGGCTTGCCGAAAAAATATATTCCAGATGCCTACACGCCGCGCAAAGCTACCTCCTTAACCCATGTGGAGAGCAGCCGCTTTGATTTTGACGAAGAGGTGCTGGAGAAGTTTCCGGAAGCTGTCTGGCATCGCGCGCATCGCCAGCTCGGCACACTTGGCGGCGGCAATCATTTTGTAGAAATTCAAGCGATTGAAATTGCCGAGGAAAACAGAGAAATTGCCGAAGGCTGGGGGCTGTTCGACGGCCAAGTGGTCATTATGATTCATTCCGGCTCGCGGGCTTGGGGCGGTGCGGTCAGTCAATATTGCAGCACGGACATTGCCAAAATGATGCGTCAGGAAGGCATAGGCACCGCTGATCCTAAGCTGCTATATGCGCCGTTATCCCATCCGCTCGGCCAAACGTATGTCAACCTCATGTACTCGGCCTTGAATTATGCGGTCGTGAATCGCCACCTGATTGCATACGCTGCCTTGGAGGCGGGCAAGGATGTGTTCGGCTCCAAATTCGAGCTGCGCACATTGTATGATCTCATGCATAACTACGCATGGGAGGAAGATCAAGATGAGCAGTCCTATTTCGTTCATCGCAAGGGTGCAACAAGAGCGCTGCCGGCAGGACATCCAGATAACCCTGAGCCGTACCTTTGCACGGGGCATCCGGCGCTTATACCAGGATCGATGGGCACTGCCTCGTATATTATGGTCGGAAGCGCTGAAGGGAAAGCGAATCATTATTCCATCTGTCATGGCGCAGGACGAATCAGGTCACGGAACGCAACGAAGCAGCTTGTATCGGTAGAAGAGGTTGCTATTGCAATGCGTGTAGGTACGGATGATGAAATCGTCGTAAACCAGCGATCTATGGAGTCTCTGGTCGATGAATCACCGCAGGCATACAAGGATGTAGATCAAATCATTGAGAGTGTAGTCGGAGCCGGGCTTGCACAGGTCGTAGCAAAATGCAAACCGTTAGCTGCCGTCAAAGGAACGTAAATAAAGGAAAAGAAGGGGGACGAGGAGAATGTTTAACCAATATCTAGAAGTACAGTTATTTAACGTAAATGATGAACGGCACAATTCTTTTAATCGAAGCAAAGAGAATAGCTCCACTCCTCGGACCCGTTGTTTGGTATTTGAAGGGAAGCGTGTACTGACCTTGTGTTAGCTGCATTGCTGACTATTCTTTTTCCTAGACTATGGACGATTGTCCATGGTCTTTTTTTTTCAAGAAGAAGCTGAGTAAAGGAGTGTCTAGAATGACCAACATACATGAAAATATTTTGCTGGAGCTGGGTAAAATCGAACGGGAGGAACAGGTTCGCATCGTTTATGCGTGCGAATCGGGAAGCAGGGCGTGGGGTTTCCCTTCTAAGGACAGCGATTACGACGTTCGATTTATTTATGTCAGGCCGGTAGAATGGTATTTATCGATTTTTGACAAAAGAGATGTAATCGAACGCCCTATTAGCGATCTGCTCGATATAAACGGCTGGGATTTGCGCAAAGCGCTTAATCTGTTTCGCAAGTCGAATCCGCCGCTGCTCGAATGGCTGCAATCACCGATTCCATACTTTACGAAATACTCAGTAGCCAAACAAATCCGCAGCGCCTCTCCGTTATCTTTCTCGCCGAAGTCATGCATGTACCATTATCTCCATATGGCAAAAGGGAACTACCGAGAGTATCTGCAAGGCGAGCAAGTGAAAATAAAAAAGTATTTTTATGTGTTAAGGCCGATTCTCGCTTGCGGCTGGATTGCGAAGTACAACTCGATGCCTCCAATCGAATTTGATCGTTTAGTAGAGGCGCTTATTCCTGAGCAGAGCGAGCTGAGAGCTACGGTTGAACAATTGCTGCGACGGAAAAAAGCGGGCGACGAGCTCGATTATGAGCCTAGGCTGCAAGTTATTAATACCTATTTGGAGGAGCGAATGGTTCATTTTGAACAAATCGCATTCGCAATGGGGCAAGGGGGAACTGCGCAGGACAATCAGCTTGATGACTTGTTCCGCAGAGCATTACAAGAGGTTTGGGATTAACTAGTGTTGCTTTTAATTGACAGGTAAGGGGAAGTTAAGGATGGCTATTGTGCAAGTGAAATCGACGAACCCAAGCTTTTCGTTCGTCATCAGAAAAAATCCGGGGTCAGGCATGCTGCTGCGCGCTGTTCGCAAAGGAATGGCCTACGGCTGGTATACCGATGAAGCAACCTTCAACGTTTATTTTAAGGATGCTGACAATGAGGTTTCATACAAGCAGCATAGGCAGGATCAATTTGAGTACCTCAATGTATCGCGATATAATACGCCGCTCTTTGTACTGGGAGCGATCAATGAATTTTTTGCAGCGCCGCTCAAAGCGCAGCATTCGAGTGACACGGAGCAATACGAGCATACCTTCCATATCAATATGATACATATTGAGCTTTTGCGTTATATTCATTTTTTTGAGAAGCATCTTACCGATTATACATTTGAAGCTGTACACCTGGCGCATAAGAGCTATTCGCTTACCATTAAGACGCATAAATCGTTATATGAGCTTATGCATGTCGTTAGTGTGCTTTGTCTCTTCCTCTCGATGTTCAGCGACGAATACATCGATATTTCTGATGATGTGTTGATTAAATATGTGAAGAGTATCCAAATTATCGACGCACCCTTTTATATACGAAGCTTGTTTGCCCGCAATTTTCTAGCTTCAAGAGACCGGTTCAAGAAATATAAAGAAGAGCTGGAGAAAACAGATCGTTATGCGGTTCAACTCTCCTTCGGCGGGACGGCTCAGCAGCGGAGAAGCTATATCGGAAGCGTGCTTCCGTTCAATAAGGCCATTCTCGACGTTGGCTGTGGAGAAGGTTTCTATGCGATTCCATTTGCGTCCAAAATTGAAGACAGCTACTACGCGGTTGATATCCATGAGCCGCTGCTAGAGGTGGTAGAGCGGAAGGCGAAAGCAAAGGAACTGGACAACATCGCTACCTTTCCTTCCATTGAACACTTTCTAGAGGCTTATAACGGCGAGCAGGTGGATGTCATTTTGACCGAGGTTATTGAGCATATGAGTCTAAATGAGGCAGCTGTTCTAATACAGCAAATATGCGAACATGTTGATTTTGATTATTTTGTGCTGACAACACCTAATGCAGAGTTTAATGCTTATTATGAGCTGGAAGACTTCCGGCATGATGACCATAAATGGGAGCTTGGGCGAGCGGAATTTCAAGAGTGGCTGCTCGAAACGATTAAAGATCAATCCGTGGAAAGCCAATTTGTCGCAATCGGCGACGGAGTGAACGGTATACAAACGACGCAGGGTGCGATTTTGCGGAAGAGGAGAGAGTAGCGTCAATGGAAATGAGAACGAGAGTCCATACGATTTTTATGTTGATTGGCACGACGGAATGCGGGAAAACAACCTTTGCAAACGAAGTGCTGATGCCGCAGCTGCGATTTAGGGATGACAGCAAGGGCATGAATGCGAACGTGCAATATATTTCATCCGATAGCATTAGACAAGAGCTTCTAGGCTCTGATTATGATAAATATGATCAAATCATGCTTGAAGCGAGCGATCAGGCTTTCCGCCTTTTGTTCGAGAAGCTGCGGCTGGTCACTACTTTCCCCATTAATGCGGAATTTGTTGTCGTGGATACAACAGGGTTGTCGGAGGATTTCCGGGCGAGAGTGAGGGAGGTTGCAAAGGAAAACAACTACAACCTTGAAGTCGTGCTGTTTGATTACAAGAAGCGGGATGATTATTATTCATCGGAGCGTTCGAAGAAGCTGATAACGAGCCACATTAATCGTTTGCGCAAGGATGTGCTTGGTTCGCTCTCGAGGGAGAAATACAGCAAAGTTCACAAGGTGCGGGCTAAAGATTTTTATTCCCCTATGGATAAGGTTGCGAATCCGGATTATAAGATTATAATCGAGGATGCTGCTGAGTATTTGGACGTTTTTTTACCGCTGGACCAGAAGACGATTATCGTCGGTGACGTTCACGAATGTGTGGATGAGCTGAAGGCTTTGCTCGTTAGCCATGGGTTTCAACTAGAGGGCAATGTACTGGTTGAGACTGGGAAGGTCAGCGGTACAAAAGTATTGCTCGTTGGAGATTGGATCGATAAGGGAAGCCGCACAAAGGAAATCATTGATTTCCTATATACGAATCAGGATAAGTTTTTGTTTGTGCTTGGCAATCATGAAAACTTCGTCCATAAATATATGCGTGGTGAAATCAAAGGTGTGGAAGAGGAGCTGCTGCATGCCTACTTCGATTCCACTGAGGTGCTGAGAGGCGATGCTGAGCTGCTCCAGAAGTTTAATCATCTCGTATCGCTGTCGAAGCCTCACTACAGAATGGTAGGAAAAGCAGGACCATCCTATTATGTAACTCACGCGCCATGCGAGAACAAATATATTGGCAAGCTGGATGTGAATTCGATCCGTCATCAGCGCAATTTCAGGCTTGACCGATCGGCGCCGATTGAAGCACAGCTTGCGTTTCTGAAGCGGGATGCAGCAGGAAACCAGCCGTATCACGTTTTTGGGCATGTGGCTGCTAAACAAGCATTTCGGATCAGAAATAAAATCCATTTGGATTCAGGCGCAGTTCACGGCAATCTGCTAACCTCGGTTTCTCTGTCGGTGAAGCCGACTTTCAAATCACAGAAATCGTCAATAGCCGGCATGGAAGGGGAGCTTCCTGCACTCTTCAAAGAGGAACGCAAAGTATCGCTGCAAGAGCTGGATGACGATGAAGCCCGCAGATTGCAGTATTGTTCGCGCAATAAAATTAACTTTATCTCAGGAACCATGTCTCCTGCAGATAAGGATGAAGCGGCGGGTGAGCTGGAATCGCTGAGGAAAGGGCTGAACTATTTTGTGGAGCGCGGTGTTAAAGAGGTCGTGCTGCAGCCCAAATACATGGGATCACGCTGCAATGTTTATCTGCATGCAGATATCGAGCAATCTTTTGCAGTGAGCCGCAATGGGTACAAAATAAATAAGGTTGACCTAACCGCTGTTTATGAGCGACTTCTGCAAAGATTCGGAAGCTACATGAAGGAAAACGATATATCGATGCTCCTGCTCGATGGCGAGCTTTTGCCATGGGAGGCGCTGGGGGAAGGTCTCATCGAAAAGCAGTTTAAGCCAATTGAGAAGGGGCTTGAGACAGAGCTYGCTTTTCTGAAGGCGAATGGATTCGAGGAAGCGTTCGGAAAGCTTGCGCATGATTTCAAGGAAAGCGGTTTTGAAAAGGATCAGTTTCACCTTAGCAAAGGGGCTATTAATGAGAAGTATGGCCTAGCCGTCTATCAAAATTTTAAGCATGTTCATTCTATTCTTGAGAAAAACAAGCCAATTGACGAGCATGTCAAAGCATATGAAACGTATAAGAGGCAGCTGGAGCTGTATGCCGAGGCAGGGGAACTTGAATACAAGCCATTTTCGCTGCTCAAAATCGCATACGTAGACGGAAGCGAGCAGCTGCCAGGGTGGAAAACCTCTGAGATGTATCGATTCCTATCTGACGATCCATTCATCACGCTTGTGCTGTCTGATGCGGAGAGCTATGAGCTTGCAGAAAAATATTTCTACACGCTTACGGTAGACAATCATATGGAAGGTGTCGTGATTAAGCCCGAGCTGCCTCAGCCGTACACGGTTCCCTATATGAAAGTGCGCAATAAGGAATACATGTCTATTATTTACGGTTATGATTATAGATTTCCGCACAAGTACAATAAGCTCATCAAGCAAAAAAATATTACGCAAAAGCTTCGTACATCATTTAACGAGTACCGGCTAGGACAGCATATGCTGGCGATTCCTTTTGCTGAAATTGCCCCAGAAAACGATGGATATCAAGCGGCTGTTGCGAATCTTTTGTTTGAGGTTGCCAAAGAGAAGGAAATCGATCCTAGATTGTAAAACATCAATATACCAAACCTCCCAAAATGGGAGGTTTTTCTACATCATTCGACCTATTATGAAATTGGTTATGGTATATATCGGAATAATATGGAATACTGGTATATGTAAAAAGTCCTAGTAAAAAGCAAAGTTGTCGAAAGACAATGACGCAAAGCCAACAGGCCTAAAGGAAATTTCCAAAGGTGGCTGGGTTGCCAAAAGGATGAGTGATAACATACCTATATCCTCTCCTTAAAAACTTCAGGTTACCGCCTACGTTATGAATAAGAGGGGATATTTAGCAATGAAACAAATGATTAAACGTTTTAATGGAAATGTTAATGTTGGTAGTTTTAATATTGTTCAAAAGTTAGCGAATTTAGGCTACTGGGAGTTTGACCATATTCGCAGAGAAGCATCCTGGTCGAATCAAATGTTCGAAATATATGGTATGAAATCTGATTTCTCGATGACGATTGAACAATTTTTTGAGTTTGTACATCCCGAAGATCGTGAGCGCGTTAATGAGCAGTTCCACCTTGCAATTGAATCAAAAAAGGAAAGCGTTTCCGAGTACAGAATCGTTCGTCAAGGCGGTGAAGTTAGATATGTGGTGGAAAACATTACGTTCATACGGAATGCCGAAAACGAGATATTGTTGACGATAGGCATGATTCAGGATGTAACGGAAAATAAAAAAATACAGCATCGCCTCACACTAGAAGAGCAGCTTTATAAATCGATATTTGAAAACAACCCTGACGCGGTCTTTTCTTTAGACGCACAAGGGCGTTTTTTGTCATGCAATTCTGTGCTTGAGCAAGTTTTTGGATATACGAAAGAGGAAATTATAAATGATAGTTTTCATAAATTTGTAGATGACGCAGCACTGGATAAAACGATTCAATATTTTGAGCAAACGGTCAAGACGCTGAATCCTCAAAACTATGATACGACAGGCATTACGAGAACAGGGCAAACGGTCGAATTTAATGTGACCAATATTCCAATCATTATTAATAAAAAGCTTATCGGCGTCTACGGCATTGCCAAGGATATTACGCAGCAAAAAATGATTGAGCAATCATTGACTGAGACCGAATTAAAATACCGCAGTATTGTTGAGCAATCCATTGTCGGTATTTTTGTCGCGCAAAAAAACAACTTCGTTTATTCAAACGACCAGCTCAATAAAATGTTTGGTTATGACTCCTTGATCGGTATGGATATTATACAGACGATCCATCCTTTAGACCGTGAAGCCGTCGTTAATCAGCTAACGAAGTTACAGGAGGGGCAGTCTTTATCTAATTTCTGCCACAGAGCCATTAAGCAAGATGGGACGATTATTCATTGCGAAGTGCACTATAATCAAGTGTCAAATATGGGTGAGCAGGCGATCGTTGGCGTAGTCCTTGATGTTACGGATCGGAGCAAGGCTGAGGAATTAAATCAATATTTGGCTTACCACGATTATTTAACGGAGATGCCAAATCGCAGAATGTTTGAAGACCAGCTAGATAAGCAGCTAAGGGTAAGCGAGTATTTTAAGCAGAGGCTGGCGATCATGCTGATTGACGTGGATCGTTTCAAATATGTAAATGATACGCTTGGGCATCCGATTGGGGATGAGCTGCTGAAACAAATCGCCTTTCGATTGATGAGCAATTTACGTGATGGCCAAACCGTATTCCGACTTGGCGGAGACGAATTTGCAATTATTATAGCTGATGTAAAGCAGCAAAACGAAATCAAGGATATGGCAGCTACTATTATTAAGCTTATCAATGAGCAATTTTTGATAGAAGGATATGAGCTGAATGTAACCGCAAGTATTGGAATCAGTCAATCGCCTGGCGATGGGAGCTCGGTGGAGCAGTTGATGAAAAATGCGAATGCGGCTCTTTATCATGCGAAGTCCAGAGGCAGCAACCAATCACAGTGCTATTCCTCTTCTTTAAATGTGCAATCATTCAAATTGTTTTCACTCAGCAATGATTTGCGTAAAGCGCAGGAAAGAGGAGAGCTGTTCCTTCATTATATGCCTCGAGTACATTCGCAAACGATGGAAATTGTTGGCGTCGAGGCGCTGCTGCGCTGGAATCATCCAGATTGGGGATTGGTTGCTCCGTCTGAATTCATACCGATCGCAGAGGAAACGGGGCTTATTGTATCGATAGGAGAATGGGTGCTTCGCGAAGCCTGTTTGCAGCATAAACGGTGGCAGAGCTTAGGACTGCCTTCGGTCACGCTGTCGGTTAACTTTTCGGTGCAGCAGCTTCTTCAGCAAAATATATTGCATAGAATCGATCAGATTATCGAGGAGACAGGAATTTCCCAAGATCGATTGGAAATTGAAATAACGGAAAGCTCCTTTATTAGCAATGAGAATGCGGTGACGGAATTGCTGCTGGAGCTGAAGAAAAGAAAAATCAAAGTATCGCTTGATGATTTTGGAACCGGCTATTCCTCTCTTTATTTATTGAAGCGATTGGCACTCGATACGATCAAAATTGATCGGTCATTTATCGAGGAGTTGATGACGGATCGTAGAAATAAGAGCATTATTGAATGCATTATTCAATTGGCTGGCGAACTTGGCATGCAGGTGGTGGCTGAAGGCGTTGAAACGAAGGAGCAATACAACTATTTACGCGAGCAGCGATGCGATGAAATCCAAGGCTATTATTTCAGCCGTCCTGTAGAGCCGGACAGCATCGTGCAGCTTTTGAGCCGAAGATCTTGTAAAGAGCCTGCTTTATTTATGCCTAGTAAAGAGGTGCTCGTTAATCGGAGAAAAAGCTTTCGAATAGATTTGAAGTATTGTCTATTGGCAGAGATGACCATTACGATGTTTAAAGGAAGCAGTGTGAAGCTTGGGAGTACAGAGGTGTTTGTTCGTAACATCGGACCAGGCGGGCTCCGGTTTATAGTCGGTGTGAAGCTGCCCGTTAACAGCGATATTCTCTTGATGTTCAAGACGAAAATTCTTAATCAAATGTATGTGCTATTCGGATTTATCGTCTGGTACAATGAACTGGGCAAAGACATTTATGAATATGGTGTGCAATTTCAATTAAAAGAAAAGCAGCAGGATGAGCTCGTCAATACGCTTAATTTCCTAGCCATTAAGCAGCGTGATGGCATGCTTCCTCAAACACAGGTGTATGTTGGAGATCCGATACTCCGAATTAAGGAATTGAAAAAACATAATTAAATAATGAGATGAAAAAGCATTTTACATTCGGTAAAACCGAGGCGTGAAATGTTTTTTTTGTGCAGCATAAAAGTTTTGCCGCATTGGTCTTTGGGTAAAAGGAAATAGTAGTTATTGAAAAGGAGGATGCGCGCTTGAAACTTACACCGGAACAAAGAATTCAGCTGCATGGCTTTAATAATTTAACGAAGTCACTCAGCTTCAATATGTATGATGTGTGTTATACGAGAACGAAAGAAGAGCGTAAAGCATATATCGCCTATATAGACGAACAATATAATTCGGATAGGCTGACGAATATTTTGGAAACGGTATCGGATATTATTGGAGCGCATGTGCTTAATATTGCAAAGCAGGATTATGAACCGCAGGGCGCCAGCGTTACTTTGCTCGTATCGGAAGGGCCGGTAATTGGCGGACCCAATGAGTCGTTTGAAGAATCGCCGGGTCCCTTGCCTGATTCCGTAGTGATGCATTTGGATAAAAGCCATATAACGGTTCATACATATCCGGAGTATCATCCGAACGAAGGGATAAGTACGTTCCGCGCAGACATTGATGTATCGACCTGCGGCGAGATTTCACCGCTAAAAGCGCTGAACTATCTGATCCATTCATTTGATACCGATATTATGACGCTGGATTACCGTGTGAGAGGTTTCACTCGCGACATTAATGGTTATAAGCTTTTTATTGATCATGATATTAACTCGATTCAGAACTACATACCGAAGAAGGAATCTCTTTTGTATGACATGATCGACGTTAATATTTATCAAGAAAATGTGTTTCATACCAAATGCAAGCTGAAGCAATTTGATTTGAACAACTATTTGTTCGGCTATACGAAGGATTCGTTGTCAACCATAGAGCAAGAGGAAATTACGAGAAGATTAAAGACCGAGATGGATGAAATCTTTTATGGAAAAAATATAAGGAGCTGATTTTCTCATGTCTAATTCACCAACACAAAAAAATATTAACCCGCCGCAGCACCAAAACCGTCAACCGGGCATTGAATCCGAGATGAAGCCGCTGCCTATTTTTGAATCGGATTCATATAAAGCAGCAGGCAAGCTGAAAGGGAAGACAGCTATTATTACGGGCGGAGATAGCGGCATTGGCCGCGCGGTAGCTGTTGCTTTTGCCAAAGAGGGCGCGGATTTAGCGATCGTATATTTGAATGAGCATGGCGATGCAGAGAAGACGAAGGAAGTTGTAGAGAAAGCTGGCGTGAAATGCTTGCTTATAGCTGGCGACGTCGGCGAAGAGGAGTTTTGCAAAAGTGTCATCGAGCAGACGATTAAGGAGTACGGCAAGCTGGATGTTTTGGTGAATAACGCGGCAGAGCAGCATGTGCAGCAGAAGCTTGAGGATATTACATCGGATCAGCTGGTGGCTACGTTCCGAACGAATGTGTTCAGCATGTTCTATTTGACGATCGTCGCTTTGCCTCACTTGAAGGCATCCAGCTCCATCATCAATACAGCATCTATAACGGCATACAAAGGAAATCCGACGTTAATTGATTACTCCGCTACAAAAGGAGCAATCGTGTCCTTTACGCGCGCATTGTCAGTGAATTTGGCTGAGCAAGGCATTCGCGTTAACGGTGTAGCTCCCGGACCGATCTGGACGCCGCTTATTCCAGCGACATTCGATGAGCAGTCCGTAGCTACTTTTGGCTCAGATACACCGATGAAACGGCCAGGACAGCCGCATGAGTTAGCAGCTGCCTACGTCTACCTAGCTTGTGATGATTCCAGTTATATGTCAGGCCAAATGCTGCATATTAACGGCGGAGAAGTTGTAAACGGGTAAAGAAGACATTACAAGAAACCATGCTGCTTCGCATAATTTCCCCAGTGCGGCTGTCTGCCATCGACGTCGGTTATGCCGAACTCATCAGACAGCTGCCAGCTCGGGAATACTTGTCCGGATCTTTCAAGCAAATCGCTGCTTGCTGCAAGAGCTGCGATTCCGCGTCCGACAAAAAATGGCGTTTCCGATTGGCTGAAATGCTCGGCATCTGGCTTGCCGCCATGCACAGCATCAAGCCACGTTTCTTCCGTTACTTCAAAATGCTCCAGCATTTCCTCAGAGCGAAGGAAGCCGGGAGTTACAGCAACAGCCGTTACATCATGGGGCTTAAGGTCAGCTGCCATTGCTGCGGCAAGATGAATAGGCGAAATTTTGGCCAAGCTATAAAACAAGCTTCCGCGATAACGGTAATCGATTCCGTCCGTTACTTCAATAATTAGTCCCTTTCTCCGTTTCACCATCAACGGAGCCCCATAATGACTCGTAATGAGATGAGCTTTTACGGCACGCTCTTGCATTAACAGGCCCTTGCTTAACGAATGCTCCCAAAACGGCTTTCCCCATTCCGTTAATTTTTCTCCTCCCCAAATATTATTGACCAGCACATCCAGTTGTCCATTTTGCTCCTTGTTGATTTGCTCAAATAAAGCCTGAACGTCCGCTTCTACTGTATGGTCAACTCTAACCGGGATGCCCACGCCTCCTCGTGCAGTGACCAATTCGGCTGTTTCTTCAATCGTTTCCGCTCTGTTCAAATCGGAGGCTTGGCCGCGAATGCTTCTTCCTGTGCAGTAAACGGTGGCTCCTGCTTCTCCAAGACTTACTGCAATACCGCGTCCAGCTCCCCGTGTAGCTCCAGCAACGACTGCGATTTTTCCCTCTAATGGTTTCATTGTATCTCTCCATTCCGATTTCTATTTTTTACTCTTTGTCAGTTTAGCAAACGATATACGACAACTACTGTCATATATTCATGCTACAATGAAAAAAACGAATGAGAACGGCACAGGAGGCCTAGCATATGAGAGCGGGACGGTTGATTGCTATCCTATTATTGATGCAAAACAGCGGGAAATTGACGTCAAAAGAACTTGCGGAAAAGCTGGAGGTATCCGAGCGTACCATCATTCGTGATATGGAGTCGCTTAGTGAAGCGGGCATTCCGGTTTATGCGGAGAGGGGAGTGCACGGAGGATGGGTTTTATCCGAGGGGTATCGAACCAATCTAACAGGTATGCATGCGGATGAATTAGTGTCTGTTATCGTTGGCAGTCCATCTTCTTTACTGAGCGATCTAGGAATTGCGAGTCACTATGAAGCGGCCGTTCAWAAAATACTGGCTGCCTCTCCTGCTGAAGTGAGCAAAGGGGCGGCTCTTATGAAGCAAAAGATTCATATTGATGGAGCGGGCTGGCATCAGATGGAAGAGTTAATGCCATTCTTGTCGATTGTGCAGGAAGCCGTTTGGGAAGAACGATTATTGCAGATTCGCTATCATCGAGAGGATGGGATCGCCGAACGAATCGTCTCTCCGCTTGGGCTTGTTGCTAAGCGAAACGTTTGGTATTTAATTGGCGAGGTGAACGGGGAGAAACGGACCTACCGAATATCAAGATTATTGGATGCCCAAATGCTGGAGGAGCGGTTCGCACGCCCAGCAGACTTTGATCTGGCTCAGTACTGGGAACAGTCCATGGGTGAATTTAAGCAGAGGCTGCCGCAATATCCAGCTGTTATTACCTTTCATGATGCAGTGCTCTCTCGGCTATCCAAAGAACGATATGTGAAAATCGTAGAATGCAGTCCTTCACTGAAAACGAGTTGGTCATCGGCGCGCGTTGAATTTCAAGGCTTGGAATCGGCGTGCGAAATTATTTTAAGTTATGGTTCACGAATAGAAGCGGTTGAGCCTGCAGAGCTGCGGCAAAAAGTGACGGCTGAGGCAATGGCTATCAACCGTTTATATATCGAATTGTAAAAAAAGAGGAAGCCAGACGATGGGTTTCCTCTTTTTTGTGTGTGTCACGATACTAAACAAGGCATTACAACGGCAGGTCTCGTTTGCTGAAAGTGCGGATGCCCGCCATAAAGCCAGCAAGACCGATCAAGAAGAGTATGACCAAAGCGAGTACCGGGTCGCTGCTGCCGCTTGCGATTTCGCTTGGCCTATATAATGAGAAGAGGGAGAAATACTTTAACCAGTCTATATTCGCGCTTATTTTGCCGAGCATATCGAGTCCGAACATGCCGAATGTAATGATCCCTGAAATGCCTAGTGCTTTCTTTTCATCGCTGGAGAAAGCAGAGACGAAGAAGGAAATTCCGCCTACTGCAAAAAATAGCATCCATGCAATCACATTCAATAAAATGAAGCGGGAACCGTCAAATTCGTATCGATCACCGATAAACAAGGCATAGCCAATAAAACCTGCAGCTGTCGTAACGATCATAATCAGCAGCAGTCCAGCGATAAGCACGCTCGCTTGCGTTGCGGCGACACGCTGCCTTGACGTCGGAGTAGACAGCAGATAAGCCATGGAGCCTTGATCCACCAGCCTTGCCATTAGGCCCGTCGACAGCATGATGCTGAATATAGAAAGCAGAAGAGGCAAAATGAGTCCGTAATACTCTCCCGAGATGAAGGCCTCCATGCTGCCGAAGCCGGCTTGGACGCCGAAAGCATTCATAAGCCCTTCGGGCAGAGCCGACATAAGCTCGTTAAGTGCTCCTGTGTTTTGCGCGATGCCGGGATACAGCCAGAACATGAGCAAAATGTAGAAAGCCGAGCCGAAGGCATAGTTGCTTATACCTTTAAGATTGATCTTCATCATTTGTTTAAATAGGGGAGCGTTCATCAGACGAGCTCCTTCCGGTCATAATAGTGCATGAATACGTCCTCAAGATTTTGCGCGGTTATATCGAGGCTGCGAATAGGGTATTTGGCCGTCTCTCGAATCAGCTCGTTATAATTGCCCTGCACGGCGACTGTGACCCGTCTGCCATCGTGTGATTCGATAGGCACTGTGCCCGATAACACGAACAGATGAGCATCTGCCGCCTGCTCAAAAACAATCTCAACCAGCTTGCGCTGCATGGACTGAAGCTCATGTATGTTTTTGACGGTCATCACTTTCCCGTCCTTTATTATGGCGGCGCGGTCGCAGGTTCGCTCGATCTCGGTAAAACTATGGGAAGACATCAGAAAAGTCGTTCCTTTCGCCTTCTCTTCGAGAACAAGCTCAATAAACGTCTGCTGCATGAGAGGATCGAGGCCGGAGGTAGGCTCATCGAGAATGATTAATTCGGGATCATGCATGAATGCGGCGACAATTCCGACTTTTTGCTTCATGCCTTTGGACATCTTCCGAATCGGCGTGTTGACGTCGAATTGCAGCCGTTCGATTAGGCTCCGGCGTTTGGCTGAGCTGTCCACTCTCTGCATAGAGGAGAGAAATTCAAGAAAAGCTTTTCCTGTCATTCCTTCGATAAAAGCAATTTCCCCTGGTAAATATCCAACAAACTTTTGCACCGTTCCTTGTTTCGTCCAGGTATCGAGTCCCTTTATGGATACCCGTCCATGATCCGGCTTCATAAAACCCATAATGTGACGAATAGTCGTCGATTTGCCTGCTCCATTAGGACCCAAAAAACCGAACACTTCACCTTTGTTTACCGTGAATGACACATCTGTAATGCCGCGGCCATTCCGAAAAAGCTTAGTCAGCCCCTCAACGATTAACATATACCGCTGCACCCCGCATTTGTAATTATGAAATTATTTTATTATTTTATTTCATTATTTATGATAATTTCGTTAGGATTAGAAGTCAATGGGTTATGAAATATAGATGTGCTATAATTTCATTAAATTAAAATAGACGTGATTGCAGGAGGCAGTATGAACGGTTTCGAGAGAAGGAAGGAATTAATCAAGGAGAAGATTAAGAAGACGGTTTTAGACATGCTCAAGACGTGGGAGCCAAAAAAAATACGAATCGCGGACATTGCAGCGGAAGCTGAAGTATCTCAAGTGACAATTTACAATTATTTCGGCAGCAAGGAAGCACTGCTTAGCGAGGTATTCAAACAATTTATTGATAAGAGCATTACTGATTTTGAAACATTCATTCAAGGTGATCGCTCCTTAAAGGAGATCATTCAATATATCGTTTTTGTAGACAAGGAAGCTTATCGCGCTTTTACTCCTGAATTTTTCACACAGTTCCTGATTGATGACGAAACGAATCAATATATTGAAGAGCTTTATCGAACAAAGGGGATGCCGCTCGTCGTACAATTTGTAGAAGAAGGGAAAAGGAAGGGCGAGATCTCGAAGAAGGTATCGACTCCGACCATTATCGCTTATATCAATATGCTAAAAGCGCAATCCCACATGTTCCTTGATTTGGCGCAGCAAAGCGAACAAGTAGACGATTTTCTTGATGAGTTCATTCATCTCTTCTTTTATGGTATTTGCAGCTCTGGACCAGAGTCTAATTCGTAGGTCCATGTTATTTGACTATGGGCTTGTATATTCGATACAATTTAGGCTGCAGCATGTTTGTACATAGAGGCATGAATGAAGGGAGAATACGAGATCATGAGTGGATTTGAACATCATTTAGATACGTATGCAGAGTTGATTGTAAAAATTGGAGTGAACGTACAGCAGGGCCAAGAGGTATTCGTTACAGGAGCTGTCGATCAAGCAGCACTCGTTAGACTTGTAGCCGGCAAAGCCTATGAAGCAGGCGCGAGCAACGTCCATGTGGAGTGGACTGACGATTCATTGTCCAGATTAAAATATGAGCAAGCAGCAGACGAAGTATTTGCGCGTTACCCCGAATGGGAAACCGCAAAACGCAACTCGTTTGTGGAACGCGGAGCAGCATTTATCTCCATCGTTTCATCAAGCCCAGATTTGCTGAAAGGCATCGATTCAGGACGTATTTCCAGCTTCCAGAAAGCTTCTGGCCAAGGCTTGCAGGAGTTCCGCAGAGCTATTCAATCGGATAAAGTAAGCTGGACAGTAGTTGCCGCAGCGAGCAAGCAATGGGCAGCGAAAGTATTCCCGGAAGCAGGGGAAGAGGAAGCGGTCCAAAAGCTGTGGACAGCTATTTTTGAATCGGTTCGTTTGCATGCTGAGAACCCTGTTAAGGCATGGGAAGAGCATAATGCGAATCTTCACAGCAAGGGCGAGACGCTTAATCAGAACCGTTTTCACAAATTGCATTATACGGCTCCTGGCACGGATCTTACGATTGAATTGCCGGAGAAGCATATTTGGGTCGCTGCAGGCAGCACGAACATTAACAACATTCCTTTCATGGCGAATATGCCGACCGAGGAAGTGTTTACAGTTCCGCTAAAAACAGGCGCAAACGGTTATGTATCCAGTACGAAGCCGCTAAGCTATGGCGGCAACATTATCGATCGTTTCAAGCTGACGTTTGAAGCCGGACGTATTGTGAAGGTAGAAGCTGAAGAAGGCCAAGACATCCTGCAGAAGCTTGTAGACATTGACGATGGCGCGCATTACCTAGGCGAGGTTGCGCTCGTTCCGCATGAGTCGCCGATTTCGCAGTCCAACATCTTGTTCTATAATACGTTGTTTGATGAGAATGCATCTAATCACCTGGCAATCGGCAGCGGTTATGCTTTCAATATCGAGGGCGGCAAGTCGATGTCACCAGAAGAGCTTGCTGAGAATGGCGTAAATGCCAGCATCACGCATAATGATTTTATGATCGGCTCAGCTGAAATGGATATCGATGGCATCACGAAGGATGGAAAGGTAGTCCCTATCTTCCGTAAAGGAAATTGGGCAATTTAATTAGGGTTAGCAAATAAAGAGCTATCTGGAAGAAGCGAATGCTTCTTCCCGGTAGCTTCTTTCTGTTTTATGGGTTCTTTTACATAAATAAGACAACTTCCCAGATGGCTATATGACAAATGTCATGCCATCGTATTGACGTTTATGACTACAATGACCTGACAGTTTTCTTTACAATAAAGTTAGAATACTGCGTTAGACGTCCGGGATACTCTCCAAGCGTCATATTGAGGAGGAAAATGCGATGACAGAGCTTAAACATGCTCACTTGAAAAAAGAAGTTGCCCCATTTGAGAAAACGGATTTAAAGTCGAGTATCAGACAGCTTATTAACACCTTAGTGCCACTCGTTCTGCTCTGGTATGCCTCTTACTATAGTCTTTCCATATCGTACTGGCTTACTGCTCCGTTGGTGGTGCTTACTTCTGGTTTCGTCATTCGTACCTTCATCATCTTTCATGACTGCTGTCACGGATCGTTTTTCAAAAGCAAAAAAGCAAACGATATCATAGGTACAATTACAGGCGTTATTACGCTTGTCCCTTATAGACAGTGGAAAAATTCACATTCCATCCATCATGCAACAAGCAGCAACCTCGATAAACGGGGCGTTGGCGATTTGTGGATTCTAACGGTAGAAGAATACGCAGCAGCGCCGCTTATGCGCCGGTTTGCCTATCGTATGTATCGTCATCCGCTAGTTATGTTTGGACTTGGTCCAATCGGTGTTTTCCTTATTCAATACCGCTTTAATGTTAAAGGCGCTAGACGCAAGGAACGGATGAACACTTATTTGACAAATGCTTTGATCGTAGGCTCTTACGCGCTTCTTATCTGGGCAATCGGCTGGCAAGCATTCCTGCTCGTTCAAGGTCCTGTGTTTTTTGTATCTGGTTTGCTCGGCATATGGTTGTTCTATGTACAGCATCAATTCGAGGATTCTTATTTTGAGAATGAAGATGAGTGGAGTTATGTGAAAGCTGCCGTTGACGGAAGCTCTTACTACAAGCTGCCTAAAGTGCTGCAATGGATTACAGGCAACATCGGCTTCCACCACGTTCATCACTTGAGCCCTAAGGTTCCGAACTATAACTTGGAAAAAGCGCATAATGCAACGCCGCCGCTTCACAAAGCGACGACGATTACGATCAGCGAAAGCTTAGAATCGCTTCAGTTCCGTCTTTGGGATGAATCAGACAAAAAATTTGTCAGCTTCAAAGGGATCAAGCATCGTCTTCGTAAAGCAAAAGCATCATCTGAGAAAATAAAAGCGACACAAGCAAGCTTGAAATTTAAATAACTCCATTTAAACATACACCAGAAGCCACGCCCTTACAGGCTGGCTTCTAGTGCATATTGCATCAAGGAAAATAAATACTTGAAATGTTGTATATGCTAAAATGATTATAAAATAATCATAACCATCGTATGGCATGGGATAAAGGATGGACGACCATGAACAAGTGGTATCAGATTTTTCAGAAAAACACAGGTCTAAGCCCATATGTGTGGGTCGTCTTCTGTATTTTGCCTTTTTATTTTATTTTTCGTTCGTCTTCCCCTTATGAAGCCGTATCCGGTATCATCATGATTATTTTGTTTTTTATTTGTTACCGGCTATCGTTTGTGTCTAAGGGCTGGCTAGTGTATTTCTGGACCAGTGTGCAAATTATTATATCGATTGCGATGACTTTATTGTTCAGTTACGTTTATTTTTCGATATTTCTAGCTTTTTTTATCGGACATATTCAGAATCGAGCTGGATTTTTTACTTTGTATACGATTCATATTGTCAGTACGTTCGTAACGGTCAATTACGGATTTGCTACACAGAACACGTTGTTTTTTACACAGTTTCCGTTCATACTCATCAGTCTCATCGTCGTTATTCTGCTTCCCTTCAACACATACAACAAAAACAAGCAAGGGCAGCTCGAAGGGCAGCTTGAGGACGCGAATAAGCGGATATCGGAACTTGTAAAGCTTGAGGAGAGGCAGCGAATCGCACGTGATTTGCATGATACGCTGGGACAGAAGCTGTCGCTAATCGGTTTGAAGAGTGACCTCGCCGGCAAGCTGATGGTCAAGAACCCAGCGCAAGCCCAAGCGGAAATCAATGATGTGCGCCAGACGGCGAGAACCGCGCTTAAAGAAGTGCGGGAAATGGTTACGCAGATGCGCGGGACGAGAATTGAGGATGAAATGTTTCGGGTAAAGCAGATTTTGAAGGCAGCCGAAATTGAATTCGAGCTCGTGGGAGATTTGAAGCTTGGTACTGCGAATTTGCTCACTGAAAATGTTCTCAGCATGTGTTTGAAGGAAGCGGTAACGAATGTTGTCAAGCACAGCGGAGCAACGACGTGCACCGTAACGATTCAATCATCGCGTACAGAGCTGTCACTGAAGGTGCAGGACAATGGTGTAGGAATTCCTGATGAAGCTAGAAACTGCGGAGGCCATGGTCTTCAAGGCATGAAGGAGCGTCTTGAGTTCGTGAACGGAAGCCTAGATATCATTTCGAATGATGGAGCGACGCTCATTATTAAGGTGCCAAACGTTATTAAACAAATGTAGTGATAAGCTGAAAAGGGGATTGAGGGATAATATGATCAGAATCGTCATTGCCGAGGATCAGCGCATGCTGCTGGGCGC